>JBDTWP010000214.1:0-11599 GCA_040006615.1 Ferruginibacter sp. | reverse complement strand
AAAAAAGAAAATGAAGCCTAACCTATTATCAGCTTAGGTTTGCGAATGTTATACCCAATGCTACTATTTTATTTACTATTGCCCGGCTAAAAAAGGGCTGCACATTTGCAACCCTTTTTTTCAAAATAAATTTCTATTAATCTACATCCCAGAAAAGCCTGGTTGCAAATACATCAATGGTGCCCTGGGCGGCAACATTCTCTGCATTAGATCCGGATTCCGTATTCGGATAGAAGAAACGCACAGGCCTTTTACTATCTGTTACCTGGATACTTTGAGGAGTAACGGGAAGGTTAGTTCTCCTGTATTCTGTCCATGCTTCCAATCCGCAGAAGTTAGCTAATGCAATCCATTTTTGTGTGGCAATGGCGGATAATTTGTCAGTAGAAGCAGCCCAGCCTGCATTATCAATATTGCTTGAATACAATTCAGGGGCTTTTGTTACATCAGCTCCTAATGATCGGAATGATTCTGTAATACCGGCTTCATAATAAGATT
The DNA here is from genome assembly GCA_040006615.1 of Ferruginibacter sp. GTDB lineage: Bacteria > Bacteroidota > Bacteroidia > Chitinophagales > Chitinophagaceae > Ferruginibacter. The sequence continues at coordinate 11,101 of JBDTWP010000214.1, read as the reverse complement.
GAGCAGTCTCTGGTAATGAAACCGCAGGGAAACGTTGTTTTGCTTCCGCCATTAAGAATTGACTTTCTGCACCCAGGAATAAAATGAATGGACGATTATATTCCCCTTTTACCAATAAGCTGGGGCCTAAAGATGAAGATGCAGAAGGCAAATAACCAGTACTTACCCCAAATGGTGCACCTATATAGTTACTTGCTATTTCGGGATTTAAGCTTTTACCGGCAGTACCACTGCTTTCACCCCCGATGGCATAGCCAAATCTTTTTAATCGGAAGGTATCGTTTGTACTTTTCAAATTGTTCACAAAGAACTGGGTTAGTCTTGGATAGTTATTCAACGCTCTTTTAGCGCCGTTTGCATCATATCCCCATCTGTCATAAATAGGGTTTAATTTACCGGCTGTCGCAAGAAAGAAAGTACTTCCACCTACACCAGCATCACTACCGCTTATAAGGCCGGAACCCTCTGATACAATCTTATTGATCTCTGAAGTGATATAAGCCTCTTTACCTGCCACTCTTGATTGGTGAACTAAAATCCGCATCTTAAGTGAATTGGCAAATTTTATCCAATTAGTTCCATTGCCTTTAAAGATAATATCAGTACTTGCCGTTGTGGATACAAAGGGGTTGGCTTTGATATCTGTAATGGCGCTCTCCAGCAAGATTATCAAACTATCGTAAATTAGTTTTTGATCATCAAATTTCGGAGCCAAAGATCCAACACCTTTTAATGCTTCGCTATAAGGCAAATTACCATACATATCAACCATGTACTGGAAAAGTAGAGACTTGATCACTTTGGCAGGACCTTTCAAAGATGACTGATCGGCGGCATCAGCATTATCTATTACAAATTGCGCATCTTCCAGGTTATCATAAATACCATCCCAGTAGTTAAAATCGCCATTGGTAAAATTATAGGCAAACTGTTGAGGGTTAATAATATACCCATTAGATTGTGTCCAGTGACCGGACCAGTATTCTCCTATTTCATTGGCACCTAAAAGGTTGGCAGTTGCCGTATTCACCGCATTAGTGAATACAAAGTCAGGCGTTGCAGTGGGTAGTACATTTGGGTTGGTATTTACATCCAGGAAAGACTTTTTACACCCGGTACCTACCAAAACTATAAGAGCTATAATAATTAGTGATTGTAATTTCATCTTAATTAATTTTTGTTGTTTACATTGATCCTAGAATACAAGGTTTACATTAAATCCATATTGACGTACGGGAGGCGTTTGTGCCGTACCATTAATGCCTAATCCGTTAGGATTAGCAGTAGATAAAGCGCTGAATTCAGGATCGGTGTAGTAGTTGGATTTATCAACAATAGTGAAAACGTTTCTTCCGTAAATTGCTATACTTGCCGCGCTAAATACCTTGGTTTTAGCCAGTAATTTTGCCGGAACATTATAAGAAAGATTGACATCCCTTAATTTAATGAACCATGCCGGAACAACAAAGTTTTCAGAAATCAACCGGTAGTTATTTACCCATAGCGCGTATTCAGGTTCACGGACCTGCACTGTGGTATTAGCAACAGTTTTGCCACTTGCATCTACGTATGCAGAATTAGGAAAAATTTGAGGCGCCCTGTTTTCAGTCCATTTTCCGGAGCCGGTAAAGGTCATTTGTCTTCCCAAATCCGTAAACATGAAATTACCACCACGGTATTCAAAGTTGAAGCTAAGAGCAAAATCTTTGAAAATTACCCTGGATCCGGCACCAATAATATGACGGGGTAAAGTACCTCCTCTTGGGGATAAAGTTGTTTGTCTTAACGGATAGCCGGTTGTAGCGCTTACCAGTCTCCTGCCCGATCCGTCGGCAGCATATTGATATCCATCCGTTTTTAGCATCGGGAAACGGGAATCCTTAATCACGTTGGTATTACTATATGTATAACCACCATATTGAAATTCAGTGATGCCTGGAAACAGATCCACCACTTTATTGTCGTTATAGGAGTACCGGATACCCAATTCCCATCTTAAATTCCTCGCCTTTACTATTTGCATTTTTAAATCTGCTTCGTAACCCCAGTTCTTGGTTTCACCTACATTGATCCTCAGGTTGTTAAAACCGGTTGAATTAGGAATTTTTACTGTAATTACCTGGCCTACAGATTTTTGGGTATAGGCGGTAACGTCTAAGTTCACCCTGTCATTGAATAACTGGAATTCACCCCCTGCTTCGTAAGATGTTACAAATTCCGGTTTCAGTTCAGCATCTGGCAATACATTGCCAACAGATAAACCTACCGTATTGCCATAAGGGAAATTAGCTCCATTATTATACACCAGGTCCAATCCATACAGATCTATGTTATCGTTACCGTTTTTATTATAGTTAACGCGGAGTTTAGCATAATTAAGAATACTGCTTTTGGTAAAAGGAAGCGCATCTGTGATAATGAAAGCCAGGGCAGCTCCGTAATAAGGATAGGCATAAAGACTGGATTTCCTTGTTGGTTTAAAGAAACGGGAAGTTTCATCAAAACGGAAAGATCCGTTAAATGTAAGCCAGCCTTTATAGGTGGTGGTTAAGTCAGCATAGTAACCAAATCTGCGTTCCCTGGAATTAAATTCACCACCGGTTAACTCACCCTGCCTGTTTGATACATTGTAAATATCAGGTACCACCACCGAACTTGAACCTACTGTAATACCTTTTAAAGCACGTTGGTAAACACTGTATCCCAGGACCATTTTGTTGGCGAAGTCTCCAAAATCCTTTGCCAGTTGCAATTGAAATTCGTTGTTGATGATATTTTCTGAACCGGAATAATCTGTAACAGAGCCCAGGTTATTAGTAATTGCCCGATAGATACCGGGATAATCATCATCGTGCGTGTATGGTTCAGGTATATATGCTGAATTTTTAGCCCAATCGGTATATATAAATTTACCGGTAGTATTTTTTCCTGTACGGGAGTTATTCATAATACCCAACCTGTTGTAAACACTTAACCAGGGAAGCGCTTTATAGGTAACATCCAAATTACCGGAGAGGTTAGCGTCTTTATATTTCATCCGGTTGTTATCAGCATTAAAGTATGGATTATTGTAATAATCGTTGTAGTAACCATTTGGATTGGCAAACTTGTCTGTTTGCCAGTCTCTTAAATCATTTAACGGTAAGTTTGCGGGTTGATTTATTACGTCAAAGTAGAAATCAGAAGAAGTTCTGTCATAGTCCGCCTGGGTATAACTTGCATTAAATCCTGCTGATATTTTACCGGATGTTTTGGTTGCCGCAAACCTGGCACCTGTTCTCTCGCTCTTATCATTAGGAACTACACCGTTTATTTTTTGGTTTTCTGCAGAAAGATAAAAAGTACTTGTTTCATCTCCTCCAGAGAAGCTAACCTGGTTGTTTGTAGAAACGCCAACATCAAAACTCTTCATCCTTACATTATCAATAGCGGAATAAGGGAGTATAAATTTATCTCCGTCTTCTGTAACCCGGCCCAATATCCTCAATGAACCATCATATTCATCACCAAATTGCTGGTTTTCATAAGGACGCCAGTTTGCCTTCATCCTTACCAGGTAATCACTGCTGTAACCTGCCTGCCCAAATGAAAAAGGATAATATCCCGATCCTGAACCATACCTCGTCTGGAACTCTGGTAAAAAACTGATTTGTTCAAAATTGGTAGCATTGGAATAAGCAACTTTTAACTTACCTTTTCCCTTCCTGGTAGTAATTACCACAGCGCCATTAATACCTGCCGAACCGTATAAGGTTGCTGCCTGTCCGCCTTTCAAAATAGATACACTTTCAATATCATTAGGATTGATCAGTGCCAATATGGTAGAAGTGGTTTGCATACCATCTACCACAACGAGCGCATCGTTATTACCGGTAAGAGAACGGTAACCTCGTAATACAATTTTTACGGAGGGATCTACACTATTGTTAACGTTATAAATAGCCAGGCCGGATATCTTACCAGAAAGCGCCTGTGCCAGTTGGGGAGAACGACCTACCGTAATTTCTTCACTAGAGATTTTTGCATATGAATATCCTATCTCTCTTGCTTTTTTACGGATACCCTGGGCAGTTATAACAACTTCTTCCAGTTTGTTTTCCCTGCTTGTCATTGAAATATCAAGTGTAGAACCGCTGCCTACTTTTGCGGTGGTGGTACCAAAATCAATGGAAGTGATGGTTAATATATCGCCGGTTTTTGCATTTATTTGAAACTTTCCTTCATCATCCGCTGCTACTGCAGCGCCGGCCTTAAGTTTTACGGTGGCTCCGGGAACCGGAACTCCCTTTGGGTCTGTTACTTTCCCCGAGATCAGTCGGGTTTGAGCGGTAACTACTCCAAATGACAGCATTGCTAAGAAAGTAATAGTAAGTAATTTTCTCATGTGTAAAAAATTTTGGGTTTGAAATGAATTTCAGAAAACGTAATAATTCCAGGCAAATGATAATTTAAAAAATTAACATTTATTTAATTATGACGTGCTAAAGGAACGATTTGCTGCTTAAACTACAAAAAAAAAGTTAAAGTTTTGCTAACTTCTTAAAATTTTAATTGATTTTACACTAATGAATCGTTAAAACGAATTTGAGAAATTTTAACAAATTGGTCAAGTGGGAGAAAGATTCTACATAAATTAAAGTATTATATGAATATTTATTGATAATTGACAATTGATAATTGATAATTGACAAATTGATAATTCTTCCGTTTTAACCCGCGTCAAAAAAGGCGACAGCATGTTTTAAGGATTTTTTGGACCGTTGTATAAGAAAGGTTGCAAACCCAGCTCCGGAATTCCCATCCAAATTTGCTCGCCATTTAGGAAAAATAACAAAAACGGCCATTTCCCTATTGGGAAACAGCCGTTACAAAAATTTATAAGAAAAGTATTACTGCTTTTTTAAAATCAGGATATATTCTCCAAAACCACCCTGGTCCACGGTATAATCAAGCGACACACTTAAAGTTTGGGAGCATGGTATAACCTTATTGGCCGGGTTACTTGCAACTGTCGCAACATTTGGATTGGTATAGGAGTGTTCCCATAAAAAATAATCCCCGATTTTTTGTTTTTTAATAGAGACTTTTAAAGTTGCAGGATCTACTTCAACTATAATAGGTAAAGCATTAAATGCCTGCGGAGACTTAAATGAAAAATGAGTATCATCAATTTGGGTAAGAAGGGTTATATCGGCAGGAGTAAAATCCGCAAATTCATCAGACACAGGAATGAAATTTCCCTTGTAAATATTTGGATCGTATTCTACTTTAGTGCTGTAATTAAGCGTTGTTTGAACACCTCCGTATTCACCAGATACACCGGCCCCATATGCTATTCCTACAGCAGGAAATGCTTCATACACTGTACCATCCTGGGTAGTAATATTTACTCCTACTTCAAAAAAGTCGCAGGTCTGTACAGAACCAAACAAAGTTGTTAATTGCGGGCCCGTAAACGATACAACCGTTGGAAAGGCAGTGATATCAGCCTGAATAAGCTTTACAATACTTTTATCCCCATTTTTAGTCATTACAAGATCCATTTTCTTCGGAAGGATATCACTTTTGAAAAATACATCCACGTTAACCTTTCCAATAAAATTAGCAAGGTCGGATACAATTATTGTTCCTGTACCGGAAGCATCCTTTGCTAAACTGGGTACCGGCACCCTGACCAGGGTTGGTATTTGTGGATTATCAGATTTTCGACATGCACTCAACAGCGTAAAGGCTACCAAAATGCTATAGGTTATTATTTTTTTCATTATTTATGAATATTTTTATTAGAAATTAAGGGAGCCAAAAAATTTTATACGTACTGGGCTGTTTTTGTTCAGGCGCGTTTAAATTACTAGTCAGTTCCGGTGATGGCCATGGAAGTGACAATGGATAAGGAAGATTCAAATTTACCGGAACTTCATTCTGCGGATCAACTAATGGATTTCCGTGTATGGGTGGTTGTACTTTACCACCTGGTGCCATTGCCGGATTGCTTGGATCAAAAAGAACCGGGAAACCAGTTCTTCTATAATCAGTATAAGCATCTATCGCTCCACCAAAACTTGCTATCCATTTTTGGGTCATGATAATCTCCAGTTGTTTGGTGGGTTCTGCATCGTACTCAGCCATCACTTTTCCTATATAAGCTGTAACAGGAGCACTGCCCGCCAATACTGGTATGCCTGGAGTACCTGTCATCGCTACCACTGCATCTACCTGCTTAAATGACTCCGTAATTGCCGCCAGTGTTTTGGCTTTGGCATCACCCCCCGTTATAACGCCCTGCTTTGCTAATTCCGCTTCGAGGTATAACCTGTCTGCATAAGTTACAAATTTGTATGGAGCCGCACCAGTAGCCGAAGTTTCGTTTACCGGGCCTCCTTCACCATCATCAAACCTGCCACCTACAGGATATAAGCCCAGTAAGGTCATTGTATTTTGTTGGGTTCTTCCCACATCAGGTCCGTTTGAGCCAAAGTAAATAGATACAAATGAATCATCCCTGTATTCGGTGGGATTATTATCATTTACACCGGATTGACCCAGCTTCACCTGGTTGAAAAAATAGTATGGAATCCTTGGATCCTCTATATCGGTAAAGATATTTTGGTTATACCCTTTTAAAACCTCGTAGAACCATGGACTCATATCCTGGGTTCTTTGAGCTGCCGTATAATCTGCAAAACCGGGATTCTTATTATCTGAACTATAAGGAAGTTGGAAATTTTCTGCAGTACTGCTTATTAAAGTAGCAGGATTTGCAAGGAGAGCCGTAACTTCTGCACTAACATTCTTAACCAGCCTCATTTGGGCATATAGCTTCAGTTTTATGGTATTGGCAGCCTTCACCCACTTGGTTATATTGCCACCATAGATTACATCGTCAATTCCCGGCGAAAGTGGATTAATGGCAGTATTTTTTACGTCACCAATACCCTCATCCAGTAATGCAATTAATTGCGGATAAATTGTTGCATCATCATCAAATTTAGGATTCCTGATTTTATCCAGCAATTTGGTTGCTTCAGAATAAGGCACATCACCAAATACGTCCACCAACTGGCTAACGGCAAAAGCCTTTATAATTTTAGCAATACCGGCATACTTAAAATTACCAACTGGTACTGCTTTAGCAATTATGATATCCGCATTGGTTAAAGTGCTGCTATAGTAAGTATCCCACATTGGATCAACAAAACCGCTGCTCCCGGTAACACCATAACCATTAGGGGCTTCTCTCACTGTAATTCGATGCACATATACTTCCAGGGCAGCTGAAATGCCACTGCTAATTGCACTTGCAAACCCTAAATTTCTCTCAATTTCGGGAAGCAAATTGTTTACCGGTAAAGTAGAAGGATTATTAGGATCAACATTTATATCAAAGAAAGTTTTTTTACAGGAGATAAAAGCAACTGCTATAGCAAGGGGTATTATATATTTGAATTTTCGTAACATAATTAAGAATTTAATAGTTCAATTAAAAGGTAACATTTAGATTAAGCCCGATTCTCTTAGTTGTTGGTGCAGCTGAAAACTCCAGTCCTTGTATAGAAGATGCCCCAAAACTACTTGTTTCCGGATCAAAATTTGTGTGTTTTGGAAAATTCGGTGCCAGATACCATAGGTTCCTTCCGGTTACAGTAAAGGTTATTGATGATATACGGGAATTCTTTAATAGAGATTTAGGTAAATCATATCCAATAGAAAGCTCTCTTAATCTATATACGGTTGCATCATAAACATTCCATTCATTGGATGTATTGATAGCAAAGGTATTGCCCGTTCCGGGAGAGAAATAAAGATCGTTTGTCGTAATCCTTGTTTGATTTGGAATGGTTTTGCCTCCATTTAATATGGCTTTCCCTGTTAACGGATCGGCATAAATACCGGGGATCACCCATCCGGTTTGCCTGTCTTCCGTATCCATTGTTACACCCCTGCCCAACAAAGAAGAAACGGTTACTGAATAAAGGTCACCGCCCTTGGTCATATCAAATAATGCACTTAGAGAAAAGCCCTTATACCTTATTGTATTGGTTATCCCTAATTTATAGTCAGGATTAGGGTCTCCGATCATTCTATTTGTCGGATCTTCTATCATGCTACCATCAAGGGGATTAATTAATAACTGACCTGAAGAGCTATCCCTTAAAGATTTTGTTCCGTATATGAATCCGAAGGGTTTTCCAACTTCAAATCCTGTTGTAATATCTGCAAATCCGCCACCCAGACTAAGGTGCTCTACCCCTTCTGCAAGGCTGGTAACAATACTTTTATTTTTTGTAAATACGCCCCTGATTTCCCAGACTAGATCCTTCGTCATGATCGGTCTTACCGTGGCTTCGATTTCTACGCCTTTATTACTGATACCGCCAAAGTTTGTATAAAAAGATGTATAACCGGTAGAGGTAGGTGTTGTTACCGCTGCAAGCATATTGGATGATCTTTTATCATACCATGTAAAATCAACTTCAAATCTCTTTTTAAAAAAGCTCAATTGCGTACCTAATTCCAATTCCTTCGTAAACTCGGGTTGTAAGGCATCACCACCATTCGCATCAGGATTAACACTTCCTGTTGCCTGGCCAAGGAATGAATTAGTATTAAGCGAATACGTGTTGAATATATTATAAGGGTCAGCATCCCGGCCCACTTTAGCATACCCGCCTCTTATCTTACCATAATCAAGCACATTACTATTTATTTTTAATGCATCAGAGAATATCAGGGATCCTGAAATAGATGGATAGAAATAACTTCTGTTGCTGGAAGGCAGTGTAGAAGAAATATCATTACGGCCAGTTACAGATACAAAAGCAAAGTTTTTATACCCTAAAGTAAGGTCTCCAAAAACACCCAATAATCTTCTTCTTGAATAAGCGTCAGAAATTGCCCTGTCTATCGACAGAAAATTCTCTAAGGTATACAGACCCCGTACGATGTAACCTCCTCCATTTTCTCTAAATCCGCCGTTCCCATATTCTCTTGTTGAGGTACGCTGGTTGAAACTGGTACCCAGGGTAGATTTTACTGAAAAATTCTTACCGGTATTTGGTGAAAGGCCAAGTAATAAGGTAGATTCAAGTTCCTGGTTTCTGAAATTGTCCAACGCGAGCTGGCCTGGTTTGCCTCTTGAACTAACTTCCCTGATCTCTCTCCGGTTAAGATAAGAAACATTACTGCCTATATTATAGTCCAATCTTGCCCATTTGTTAATATTAAAGTCAAGGTGAACGCCCGCAACCAACCTTTCATCATAAGTTGTTTGTTTATTGTACTTAGCCGCCCAAAAGGGGTGATCGGCCTGTGTCCCAACCCATGAAACTACATTGCCATTTTTGTCTTCAAATGGTAAATGAACGTCCCAGCTCCGGCCAAGAAACATAGAGCGTGCAAATTGTGACGAAGGCCCTGAATTATCCTGGTTTTCGCCAAAAAGGCCGCCAGCCTGCTTGGAGCGTGTATAACTAAAATTAGCGCGTACGTTTAAACCAATGTCTAATTTGGTGCTCCCACCCGCACTGATGTTTGTTCTGCCATATTTATTATTTGCAACATAACCACTATGAGTTAACTGGGAACCGGTAAGTGTAAAACTTGATTTTTCATCCCCTGTATTAAATCCTACAGAATTTTCAGTTACTACCCCTGTAGTAAACAGATCTTTAACATTGTCCGGATAAGCTCTATAGGCTACTTTACCCGTAGGAAATAATTCGGGGTATGCAGCTCCATAAGCAGCCCATACTGCAACAGAATCACCTGGTTGGAAATTCTTTCCCCAAGAACCATTGGAACCCCCGCCGGCAACGCCCTGGGATCCTGTGCCATATGAATTTTGATAGTCCGGGAGATTAGCGATATTTTCAAAGGATACAGAACTTTTAACCGATACTTCCATGCCCTTCCTGGTTCTTGATGAACTACCTGATTTGGTGGTAATGATAATAACCCCATTAGAAGCTCTTGAACCGTATAAAGCTCCGGCAGAAGATCCTTTCAGGATGTTCATGCTGGCAATATCGTTGGGGTCCAGGTTAGCGATACCGGTGCCATAGGCACCTCCACCGGTCAGCGCACCGTTGGTAGATACCTGGTTATTACTATAAGGAACGCCATCTACAATAATTAGTGGTTGGTTATCGCCGTAAAAAGAAGAATTACCCCTTATCTGTATACGTGTAGCAGCTCCGGGAGTTCCCTGCCCTGATCTTATATCCACACCGGCAACTTTACCCTGGAGGCTTTTAAGCACGTCCGGCTCAGATTTTTGAAGAAGTGCATTAGGGTCTACTTTGCTAATGGCATAGCCGATTGTCTTCTCTGATCTTCTTATACCTGCGGCAGTTACAACAACCGCGGTTAATTCCGTACTGTTCCTTGTGACATTCAGGTTAAGCCTGGATTCACTTCCAACAGCAAATTCCTGTGTGGTAATGCCCACACCACTTATAATCAATGTGGCGCCTGCAGGAACAGAAATACTGAAATTACCATTCGGATCGGCAATTGTGCCGCCTTTTCCACCTTTAATTTTTACGGTAGCACCCTCGATAGCTGCACCCTTCTGGTCAGTTATGTTACCGCTGACTACCCGGTTTTGCGCAAATGCAAATACCCCGAAGAGCATCAGCATCATAAATAGAACTGCAATTTTTCTCATAAAAATATTGTTGGTTAAAAAAATAAATAATGTAAAAAGTTAATAAATTAACAATTCATTTTCACAATAAACAGACAAAATAAAGGAATTAAACGCTGCTTTCAGGATTTTTTTTTAAACCAGTGTTAATAGTAGGCTTGGGTGACCAATAAATTGAATTTAATAACCATATAATGTTAAAATATGACTTTGTTAAGACAATTTTGTGAAAATAAGTCTGCAACTGTCAACCATTTGTATTTGAAGTAAAGCAATTGAATCAGGGAGTGGAAATAACTACGCAAAGAACGATTGTTCAATAATGCGGACCGAAAACTTAGTAGGAGCGCATCATAAAAAACATACATTCAGGGATGAGTATTTAGATTTTTTAAAAAAAATTAAGGTGGACTATGATGAACGGTATATATTTCAAGACCTGTTGTAGATATTTGC
>JBDTWP010000213.1:0-11607 GCA_040006615.1 Ferruginibacter sp. | reverse complement strand
TTCCTCCTATGTGTCCTACGTACCTATGTTGTTCAAATAAATATTTTTGTAAAACCTTCACCCTTCCTCCTATGTGTCCCATGTACCTATTTGGTTTTAATTAATATTTTTGCAGAACCTTCATTCTTTCTTTCAGATAATATGCCCGGTGGCAGGAATATTGCCCATGTTGGTTTCGCAGTTATGAAAGAAAAATAGCAAAACTATCCTGCCGGGCCGCTGTTGGGTGTACACTGTCGCAGGTCAATTGCCATCTGCACCACACGGACCGGGAATTCTTTTTGCCCGTAATATGAAGATTCAACGGGATTAAAAACTTTTCTGCTTTAATCAACGGAGGAATATCTTAGGGAAGGAATCAAATATGCTATCCCGGAAACATCGGTATGCAATTTGCAAGAAGAAAGCAAAATTTGGACTAATGCTTTATGGCAAAATCTCTATAAATGGATATAAACAGTTAGTTACCAGCGGTTTTATATTGCGCCTTCGAATGGTATCTATGACGCTGGTTTTATTACTTCTTAGTTTAAACAATGTATTTGCGCAAAATAAACGGATGGTAGCCATTGGTTCTTCCACCACAGCCGGGTATATTACCACTTCTCCGGATAGCTCCTGGTTTGGGCGCTTTAGCAAATATTATAAATGCCGTGTATCTATCATGGATTCATCCCTCAATTTTGGGGTATCGGGCGCCGGTGTCTATACAGGTATGCCTACAGGATGTTTACCACCTCCCGGCAGGCCAAACCCTGATATGGCAAAAAACGTTAGCAAAGCAGTGGCTGTTATGCAATCCCTGGCAAGCCCGGAGGATGGAGTCATAATTGTCAACTATCCCTCCAACCAGTACAATATATACAGCATCGCAGAAATTATGAATTGCCTGCAATTAATATACGATTCTGCAACGGTATCCGGCAACCTGTGTTTTATTACTACCACCCAGCCCCGGACCGATTCGTTATTTGATAATTCTGCAATGAAAAAAAAGCTGGCTGATATCAAAGATTCTACTTTAAATAGGTTTGGTGTGGCACACACGATAAATTTCTGGGATGGCATGTACAATCCTGTTGATACAACTATTTTACCAATTTACAGTGCCGGCGATCAGATTCATTTTAACGATGCGGGCCACCGGGTTTTATTTGAAAGGATCCTGGCAAAGAATGTATTCAGTTTACCAGCATGGTATGCTGCTCCCCACGGCAACTTAAATCTTTTAACTAGCTGGGGGGCCAACGCTGATGGGACTGGCAGGCACCCGGCTGGTTTTGCAATAAATAACCAGGTATTTATTATAACAAACAATCCTACCCCTACTATTAACGCCAACTGGACCATTAGTGGTAAAAATGTTCAGTTGATAGTAGGTGATGGCATAAAGCCGGTTTCATTTAAAATACCTGCTGGCTTCAGGGTTACCGTATCCAATCCTCCACCCTCCGCTTGTAAGTAAAGCGGGCAATTTAATAGTCAGTATTGCCCCGGCCTGGTTTCTATCCTTCTTCCAGCCTTGGTTCGTGTCTCCACCATAGCCGTCAACTTATGTTTTTGGTAGAGCCGTAGGCTCGGTTTATGTTATAGCAACGGATTTTAATCCGTTGTTACACATCCAATAGATGAGTGCTGTAGGCAAGGCGCATTTTTGATTAACCTTTATATGGACGGGACCGATGGCTCTCAATTAAATGGCTAGTCTATCAAAAGATTAATGTCCGTTGTATAATATTTGTCGGGCCTACGGCTCTAAAGTATTGTAGGCAAAATCCTTAAGTTGACGGCTATGGTGTCTCCACGAACCAATACTAGAGGCTGGAAAATAAAATAATATTGCTTATAACCGAAGAAATAGCAAATAAATTGGCCCGGTAAAAAATGGTAAAGGGTTATATAATTCGGGAAAAACAATCTTTTACAACCCTCACCAGTACTTATTCATAGATTTTTCTTGCAGACTCTGGATAACAGCGCACACCTGAAATGCACCCTTTTTGAGCCCGCTATAAAATAAATTCATACTTTACAGTATCTTTAGTTCATGCCGGTAAATCAAACCATACCGGCTATCAATATTCATAATCGAACTGTCTTATTAAAATGATAAAGAATTTAGCCCTTTTCCCGCTCTTCTTTTTTTCTACCTTATTTGCGCAACAAAAAAATGGACTTGATTCCATTTTGAAGCAAATGCAATTTGCCGCCAAAGAACAACTCCTGGACATATACTACCCACGCAATATTGACACGGCATATGGCGGTTATCTAAGCACTTTTTCATATGATATCAAACCAGTTGGAGATCAGGATAAAATGATTGTAACCCAGTCCAGGCATACCTGGTCTACTGCGAAGGCGGCTTTGTTTTATGAGGATACGGCATATATAAGCATGGCCCGGCATGGCTTTTACTTTCTCCGGGATAAAATGTGGGATAGCGTTTATGGGGGCTTTTTCAATTTGGTAAACAGGCAGGGCATTGTAAAGAGTAAAATAAAAGAAGCCTATGGAAATAGTTTCGCAATTTATGCTTTAGCAGCCTACTACGAATGCTCAAAAGATACCAGCGCGTTAAACCTTGCTAAAATGGCTTTTTTGTGGCTCGAAAATCATAGCCATGATAATCAGTATAAAGGTTATTTCCAGCACCTGGAAAGAGATGGAACCCCTGTAATAAGAACCGCCTCCATACCGGGCACTTCTGATATGGGTTATAAAGATCAGAATAGCTCCATTCACCTGCTGGAATCCTTTACCGAATTGTATCATGTGTGGCCAGATCCGCTGCTTAAAACACGTCTCAGTGAGCTATTACTGCTGATACGCGATATCATGGTTACTTCAAAGGGATATTTGCAATTATTTTTTACCCCCGGGTGGAAACCAGTTTCATATAGAGACTCTTCAAAACCAGTGATCTTAAATCATCGTAACCTGGATCATGTATCTTTCGGCCATGATGTGGAAACTGCTTACCTGATGATGGAGGCGTCGGAAGCATTGGGTATCCGGGAGGATCATAAAACAAAGGAAGTTGGAAAACGAATGGTAGATCACGCGCTGCTCAATGGCTGGGATAATAAGCTTGGTGGTTTCTACGATGAAGGGTATTATTTTAAAAATGCCTCCTCAATTACTATCATAAAGGAAAGTAAAAACTGGTGGGCGCAGGCCGAAGGGTTGAATACATTGCTGATCATGGCTGATATGTATCCAACCGATAATATGCAATACCTTCAGCGCTTTAAAAAACTTTGGAAATATGTACAAACATACCTGGTAGATCACCAGTATGGCGATTGGTACGAAGAAGGCCTCGATAAAGAGCCGGAAAGAAAAACAGCATTGAAGGCCCATATCTGGAAAGGCACCTATCATAATTTCAGGGCACTGAGTAATTGTATAAAGCGCTTGCAGAAATAATGAAGAATATTGCTATATAACAAATTACTGCAAATGCAGATTTTGAATTTGGATAAATCATGTAAAGAAGTTGTTGACTGAAATGTATTTTTTTGTTTAAATATATTAAGAGATGACTCTTTAAAATCCTTATGTTTGTGGGCAGATTATGTTTAATGAAAACACGGAAATGGAAGCGCAAAGAGATGATAATTTATAAATACGCCGCACGGGAATTTGTGCGATAACCAACACTAATAATAAATAATCATTGAATTGTGACCTCGTAAAGCCCCTCAATTCAGTCACCCTTAATTCAAGACAAATAACATGCTTACTTTCCGTTTGTCCACAATTTGTATGATCCTTTTATTGACTGGTTGTTCAAGCCTGCACAAGAGCCAAAGTCAATTGAAGGAAGTGCAGGCAGTGAAACTCAATGTGAGCAACGGGGAAAATGCGGAAAACAAAATCATTTTCCTTACATTCCAGATGACACTGGCAGATAGTATTAAGGACACCTACACCTTTACGGTAACTAATACCATTTTTGCCGAAGGTATTTTGAATAAAAATTCATTTATCAGCGATATGCCTGTCGAGCCTTACAATTTGTATTGCGAAATTACAGATGATACTAAAAAAAGAGTGGACATGATTAAAGTTCAAAACCCATTATTAAAAGTATTTGAATATTCGCCTGACAAAACAATACTGGAAAAAAGATTATTCATCAGTAATACCGGTGAACTGTTTCTCCGGTTTCAATTGACTAAAAATTCAAAGTATCTTACTATATTTAAGCCGCAACCTGATTTGCAAACCCTAAAAAAAATATACTATGCCCAAATTTGACCCGGCACTGGTTATAGGATTTAAACATTGGATAAGTGTAACGGCTATCCTTTTCATCTCCTTCAAAAGTATTTCACAAACCTATCCTGTAGACACTTTAATGCGAAATGGTGAACGTGGTAACAGGATAAATCTGGTTTATTTAAGCGACGGTTATCAAGCTGCCCAGTTGCCAACCTACATCACCAATGCGACTACCATCAATGACGCGTTCTTTGCGCAATCGCCTTTTGTCCAATATAAAGACTATTTTAATTCCTATGCAATCAGGGTGCCGTCTGTTGATTCTGGCGCAAAGCATCCCGGCACGGCGTCTGATGAATCTTCCTCAGGCGGGCAGCCGGTAGCGAACCCCGACAACAATTTTCAAAGCACTTTTGATTTTTTTTCCATTCACAGGCTGCTGGTGCCTCTAAATAGTGCGGGTATCAATAATGCTTTAGCTTCCAACCTGCCGGATTATACCCAGGCATTTATTGTAGTAAATTCACCCTACTACGGAGGTTCGGGAGGCTCCTACGCGACCGCTTCTGCGGATGGATCTTCGGCTGAAGTTGCTATTCATGAAATTGGTCACTCTTTCGCAAGCCTGGCAGATGAATATTGGGCAGGAGATTCTTACGCCGGCGAAAAAGCCAACATGACAGCTACCAGCAATCCCCGTACCGTAAAATGGAAAAGCTGGGTTGGGATCAATGATATTGGCGTTTATGCATACGGAACTTCAGGCACTCCGGCCAACTGGTACCGCCCTCATCAAACCTGTAAAATGCAGTACCTCGGTTATCCATTTTGCTCTGTATGCACCGAAAGATTTATTGATGTATTTCATCAAAGAGTAAATATGATCGACGCCAGAACACCTTTGGCCACATCATTTACCTTATCAAATACTAACCCGGTAGATTTTTCCATTAAAGCTGTACAAACCAATCCTTCTACCATCGGGATTAATTGGTATTTAAACGGATCCACTACTCCTTTCACCACCGATCAATTTTCAGTTACCCTGCCATTTGCATCATTTAATAATGGTGATAATACAGTCCGGGCAGAAGTTATTGACAATACTTCACTTTCAAAATCATACCTGCCCGGCATTGGTTATTTAAATAACCTGACATGGACGGTTAACAGGCCAATTGCATTACCTATACATTTACTATCATTCTCCGGAAGGGTAAATAATAATACTGCATTATTAAACTGGGATATTGATTCACCCGGAGACCTGCAATCATTCGGATTGGAAAAAAGCAGGGATGGTATCCATTTTACCAGGCTATCTTCTATTACAGGACAGGCTCTGAAAAGAAGCTATAGCTATGCTGACGAAAAATTATTTGCGCCTTATACATTCTACCGCCTTAACATTGTGGAGAAAAGCGGCTCATCTTACTATAGCAATATCATACGCCTTCAAAATGCCTTTGATAAGCATTATTACAAGGTTTACCAGGATGCCGCCATCCATAAGTATCATCTGTCCGTTGGTATAACAGAACCTGGCAAAGTTTCATTTAAAGTAACCGATTTACAGGGAAGACTGGTGTTAAAGAAGGATCTGGGAAGGGTTGAAAAGCAATTAGATTATGATTTTGATCTGATCGGAAAGGCCGCGGGTATTTATTTTATGACACTTCATTTCAAAGATTACAACCATACAATACAACTTGTGGCGAAGTAAATTATGATCCGTCGTTCGGTGTTTTCACCAACGACTCAAGCTTCTCAGACTACGAGCCGTCGTTCGGTGTTTTCACCAACGACTCAAGCTTCTCATTTGGTCTTTCACTCTTCAGGTAGCTTTATTACCATACTTCGCAAAGTGTAAAAAGGTGAATCTGCCATTACTATGTAGGATCAGGCCGCGGCCTGATCTGGTAAATAATTGCAACGCAATTATCCTTTATTTCCGCAGAATTGTTTTTCGAAGCGGCGCAAATAAAAAATCACTGATTTTGAATTCTCAATGAGCCCGCTATCACAAGATTTTTTCCAGGGTTAACGGTAAGGCTTGCCCCGGAATATATATGCTGCGTTACATTTAGTATGCACTGCCCGCCCGTAATCGGGTCTATCAGGATACTATTTGTCGATAGCAACGAATCCGGCGGGATGGCATTATTACTCCAGTTAGTTGCGTCGCTCCAGTTGCCACTGCCTGTAAAAGTGTAAATGGTATTTAAAGGCCTTACCTTCACGGGTAATGAAAATGAATCGGTAAGATTACCATTGTATGCAATGAGTTGCACCGCGTAGGTGCCTGCCCCGGCAAAAACATGTCGTGGGTTTATTTCGGTTGAGCTGTCGCTGATGCCGCTGGACGGATCGCTGAAATGCCACTTGTAGGCATAACCGTTAATACTGAGGTTTTGAAAACTTACGGTATCACCCATATTGGGTGTTGTGGAAATATAGGCAAATAGGGCGGTTGGCTGGTAGTATAGCTGGTTATCAAAATACTCGGTGCTTTGCGTTATATATCCGTTACCGATTTTATTTTGTTTTACGGAAAGCAGGGGAAATTTTTTAGAAGGGTCAAACCATTTAATCTCCCTGTACACGATAGTATCAGTAGTAATAACCGGTGTTCCGTAAACAGAGATGGTATCAATTTCTGTTATGGTAGATACATGCCTGAGGCAGTTTGTAAAAGTGCCATATGGTGTAATCACCGTTCCCCACCCGTTCACCGTGTCTTTCCTGTTTAGTTTTACATTCCTGTAATACAGGTCCGGCGGTACAGTAATCGTATAAGCGGCCTGCGATGAATGTAAAGAACTATAAGTAAAAGGAAATGCATAAAGGGTATCAGCATTGGTATAAACATTTTTAACGTTGAATGAAATGCCATTGAGTACAATTGTATATGCAGATGCTTTTTGTCGCAGGTAGCCGGTGTTCTTTAAATAATAATCGTTGGGATTAGTTTGTTGCAAGCCTAAAACAGCAATGGTCTGTTGGTCGGTAGAAGAGAGGTTTACATTGTTGCTACTAAAAATGAATGGCCATTGAATCGCGGCATAACCTGTTTCAGTAGGTGGCCGGAAGACTAACCTTCTCTGCGATACACCTGTTAATGAAGCATAATTCCATACCATGTTGGTACCAATGGTGTCAAAATTAAAATTGCCGGCCTGTGCCCTGCTAAGATAAAATGTATCGCCGGTAACTGCAAAATCGCCGGATGTATAGGTTGCCTGCGCGTTTGTATCCACGGTAATCAGCAAAAAAACAAAAGCAACGATAAGACGGCTCATACAATTTATATTGTTGAATTTTTTTCAGACAGAATAAATGTTCAAAAGTTTACTATGATCCGGGAAAAAGATCCTGTGATGCAGTCGTCAGGCATTTTTGTTTGCGGTAGTCAGGCAATGTTGGGCGAAGTACTTACTTTAGCTCAGCAATTGTTACTACTTTAATTTCAGTTATAATCTTTTAATGGAGATCATTTGTAAGAAAATAGTCAGCTTTATGTACAATCGCAGTTGCAATTTGTAAAGCGTCTGGTGTTCTGATATTATATTTAGCCCTGATTTCAGCAGCTTTTACAGCAATTGGAGTTGTAATATCAAAAATGTCTATTCCATCGGCATTGGTAAGAATTGTCTTAGATTGCTCTACAATTTTAGTTTCGCCCTCCTTTAATGGTTTTACCAAAACTTCAAGAAGAGTTATGGCTGACGTAAGAAATTTAAAATAATTTTCATCATTAAGATTGAATAACTTTTCAAGCCTTTCCTGGTAGTCAGACTTGCCTTCAATAAAATAAATCAAGGGGGAAGTATCCAAAAAAACAATCGCATTTTTTAATTTGTCTATTACCATTGTCTTTCTTGATCAATATAATCATCAATATTAGTTTTCTTCCAAACTTTTGAGCCAATACCTGAGATTTTGGAAAGTTTAGCAGGACTGCTTGTTGTCTCATTTTTTCGGATTAGGGCAACCAATTTCTCCAAGAGATTGAATTGTTCCTCTTTGTCGAGATCTTTCACTTTGGAAAGAATTTTATGTAAATTTAAAGTTGCAGGCATAATTTAAAATTAAGCATATTTCTCGAATTTTAACATTTTGCCTAACTGACTGTTATTTTATAGGAAACGCTAATTAGATTGGTCATGAAAGCTTTTTATCAAATCCTTTAGTTCTTTGTTTGAAATATTACTAATGTTCGCCTTCCTGTTCTTGATTTCGCTGTCTTCCGGGCAAACTGTTGACGACATAGCAGCAGTTTTCTTTGTATGGGTTTTGATATTTGTAGTTTTTGTCATGGTTATTGCAACTATTCAGAATTTCTGCCTTTTTGATTTATAGGTGTCTTTTAATTCATGCCATGGCTGTTGCAGGCATATTTAATTACTTAGTTTGACAGGTTTATTGTTTCTAACTGATATTTCTTCCCTATTGGTATAGTCAGCTTGTAAGTCTTTTTTAAAATAACCCCGCCTAAAAAAAGTCCTGCGGCAATTCCCAATTTACTTCCGGAAAATGCCAGGTTTTTATCGATCAGGCCATTCAAAACATTCAATACTGCATAGCCAATTGCCCCGGCACGAAATATCCATCCACCCTTCACCCAATACCAATGTACATGTCCGCCTGATTTAGTAATTTGAAAACGTCCCCCGATATAATCAATCTGGACTCCTTTTTTTGGTAATGCGAAAATTTCCTTTATTGAAAAGTCGAAACCACTGAAATGAACTGTGTCGGTTCTTAAAAGACTGTACCGTATCAATTCTTTGTTCAGGTATATAGAATCGGTGGTCACTTTTATTATTATTCCTTTAAACCATTCCCCATTTTTTAACTGAAAAGACAGGTAAGAATCTTTCGTGAAATATTGAATGCTACGGCCTCGCTTTTTTAAAACTAAGATATTATTCTGAGCAAATAATAAAATTGAACATACCGTCAGAAAGGCAGTAAGTATAAGTTTATTCATACTTACTAAAAGTATGACATCCTGATTATTCTGGTTCTTAATTGTAAGTTAAAACTACGGGCTTGTAAAATTGCTGGTATTGATCTATAATTACCGATAACACTCTTACTACCCCACTTAAAACTAATCAATCAAGTCAATACACCTAAAAGAGGTGGCTCGCGATGCTACTATATTTTACCTCCCCTCCACAATCCCAATCTCCTCCTCACTCAACCCATACAATTGATACACTAACTTATTTATTTTATCATCGGTATATTTTATTCTTGTGTTGAGTTGATCGAGCTTATCGGGTAAGGTGGTTTGTTGTTTTTCTTTATTTAGTTGCAGCATTGTTTCTACCAGCTGAACTATTCCTTTTTGAAAATGCTTATCATATTTAATTGGGAGTACTTCTAAATACTGTTTTATGAATCTTAGGTACCCTCCTCTAATGGAGGAACTAATTTTTGAATATAGAAATTGAATTAGATTTGAATTTAGGATTGCCAATAAGAATTTGTCATCAGTAGGGATAATGTATGCAGTGTTTACTAAATAAAACTTTTTAGTGTCATAAGTTGCTTGCATTTGTATAGCAATATCTGGTATTACAATTTTTTCTTTCTCAAATTCATCATAATAATCACAGGCTCTCAATTCCCACCAATAATCACCTTTATCAAATCTTTTTTTTCCCTTTTCTTCAAATGGTTTCAAATAATCAGCAATTGAATTATAGTTTTCTTCTAGCCATTTCCATCCATTCTTTGGATAGCTACCTTTCTTATTAGTAAAACCTTTAGGGAAGAAAATTAAGAATGAATTGCTCTTTGGTACCTTGTATCTCTTTATGTCTTTTCCTGCTAAGAAGGGCTTAATAATTTCTTCACTTCTTTTATCTACTTCAATTAGCATGTTCTTTATTTCTTCATCAATAACAAATGCTTCATTCAATCCTGTTTTTATTCCATAATAAATTCCGCCTCTTACATATTTCCCTAATGGTACCCCGTTAATTTTTAATTTTTTTAATAATAATTGTTCAGTTTCACTTCCTAAATTCCAGCCACTGTCATCTAATGATTCATTTTTTATCGAAGAAGAATGCTGTTTTACATATTCGGTGATATTTACAAAGTCAAGCGTTTTTACATTGGTTACCTTAATAAGATCATTTGTTGTTTCTTTACCTGCAATAAAAATACATGGGTAAGTTGTTGCGTTCTGGAAAACAGGAAGATCGCCAAAGTCAATGATATGTTTTATAGGCTGTTTCTTTAGCCATTTACGTAAAGGCTCTCCATAGTTTGCTCTCATCCATTTATTAGCTACAATAATTCCAAATATGCCTTTACTATTCATTAATCCAATTCCTTTCTCAATGAAATAACTATATAGATCGGCGGTACCATGATACACTATGTATTTCTTTTGAAGGTATGGTTTTATGTTTCCCAACATTTCCTGCCTTACATACGGCGGATTCCCAATCACAACATCAAATCCACCATTCTTAAAAACCTTTGGAAACGCCTGCTGCCAGTTAAATGGCTTTATCTTCTTCTCTTCCCCAAAATCAAATTCAGTATCATAGAAGTCAACATCAATCAGGCTGTTGCCACTTTTAATATTAGCATCAAGCGTCGGTAGCACCCTTTCGCCAAATCGCATTTCCGCGTTGATACTGCTGCCTGTTTCGCCTTCCATGCAGGTAAGCAAAAGGCTAAGCTTGGTAACTTCCACTGCCTGCGTGTCTATATCAACTCCGTAGATGTTATTAAGGAGCACCTGTTTTTTTAATGCAGTGGTTAAATGGCCTTCCGGTGTAAGCGGCAGTTTGTTGCGCTGCTTTATGGCGGCTTCCCTTGTTTTGGTGTTAGAACTGTTATCGGATGCGGTTTCTGTAAGCCTTGTAAACTCAGGCGTATAATAATTAAAATGCCAGTTCAGTAAATATTTATAAGCGCCAATTAAAAAGCTTCCACTTCCGCAGGCAGGATCAACGATGTTGAGTTGTGCAACCTGCTCAGGCGTTTTGCCATCTGTAAGTTTGCCAATGGTATTTTGTACAATGTAATCAACAATGTATTGGGGTGTATAATATACGCCGCCTGCTTTGCGCACTTCCGGCTTTTCTTCAATGATTGCCTTATGGCCTGCACTCAGTTTTATTTGCTTGCCCAGGAATTGTTCATAAGCACTACCCAATATTTCCACACCCAGCACACTAAACTCAAAAGGGCTTATAGGGTAATATAGTTCACTGATAATTGTTTTAATTACTTTATTATCTATAGTAACATTTAAGCTGAGGGTATCTTTTTTAAAATCAAACAGGCCGCTGTTGTACTTGCTGTCCGCTTCCGCAAAAAGATCAAACAACCCTTTAAAATAAGCGCCTTCCT
>JBDTWP010000212.1:0-11647 GCA_040006615.1 Ferruginibacter sp. | reverse complement strand
TGGTTTTCTTTCTGTCATGGTTGATTGGTTGAACTGTTTGTTAACCAGTTAAGAATCCCGCC
Source organism: Ferruginibacter sp. (assembly GCA_040006615.1). Lineage (GTDB taxonomy): Bacteria > Bacteroidota > Bacteroidia > Chitinophagales > Chitinophagaceae > Ferruginibacter. The sequence goes on along the minus strand of JBDTWP010000212.1, from coordinate 11,585 downwards.
CTGTAAACTGAATATTTTTTTTGACTCACCAAATGTATCGAATAACCATTGAGCAGCCTGCAAACTTCTTTTTCCCGTCTGGCAAAATAGAATTACAGTTTCGTTTTTTATGGATGGTATTTTTTCTTTGAATTGTGACATCGGAATTCGTTCATATTTAAATACGGTCACCAGGGGTAGTTCGTCCCGCTCTCTCACATCAATTATTTCAATACCCGTTTCGCTGCGTAAATGATCAAATTGTGCCACGCCTATTTCAAAACTCCTGTTGGTGGAGGAACAAAGCCAGTCGTAATCCATTTGTTCAAACGCTGATACTGTCTTAGGAACCAGGAAGCTCGTTTCTTTCCCCGCTGTTAATACGAATTCATATACCTGGTTGTTTAATGCGTTGTAGGTTAAAAGAGAATTGATAAGTGGTTTACCAATGCCTGTGATCAGTTTAATGGTTTCATTGGCCTGCATCGTACCAATGATTCCCGGTAAAACGCCCAGTACACCCGCCTCCGCACAGTTTAGTATTTCGCCATCCTTAGGAGGTTGCGGAAAGAGGTCGCGATAATTGATGGCAATCTCTCCGTTTTTACCCTGGCAATTGAATATGGCAACCTGCCCTTCAAATTTTGAAACAGCCCCATACACCAATGGTTTATTCAGCAATGAACATGCGTCATTGATCATATACCGGGAAGAAAAATTATCCGTTCCGTCAATCACAATATCGTAGGCGCCAATAAGGAGCAGTGCATTTTCTGTGGTCACTCTTTCCTTGTATGCAATGATATTGATATCAGGATTCAATCTTGTTAAGCTATGCCTGGCTATTTCTGCTTTGGAAAATCCAATATCAAATGTGGAATACAGAACCTGGCGGTGAAGGTTAGTGATCGATACCAGGTCATCATCTGCAATACCGATATTGCCAACACCAGCGGCTGCGAGGTATTGCAAAGCGGGGCAACCTAGCCCGCCAGCGCCGATCACCAATACCTTTGATTGCAGTAATTTTCGCTGCCCGGCCTCACCGAATTCTTCCAATATCACCTGGCGCTGGTATCTTTCGTATGATGTATGATCGCTTTTCATTTTTATCCGCCTGAAAAAGGTGGCAGCAAGGCAATGGTGCAATTATCAAAAAGAGGTGTATTTTCTGAAATAACTTTTTTATCCACCGCGATCAAATACTTCGAATTGATCAGCCCAGGATAATTCCCATGTAGTGTTGCCACCAGGTTGTCCGTATCAGCAATATTTTCCAGAGTAACAATACCGGCGCCTGTAATATCAGTGAGCTGGCCAAATATTAGGATGTTTACTTTCATAATTTCATTTTTAGGTATCCTACCTCGCAAAGTCATCCAATCTTTTAAAGGTTGAATGACTTTGAATGCATAATCCTCATGCATGTGTAAATAGCAATTTATAAGCTGCCAGTAACAAAACAACCGCAAGTACATTTTTCAAAATGGTTTGCTTAAATCGCAACGCTCCAAAATAAGCGCCGAATAACCCACCCACAAAAGCGGTCGCAACATACCAGGCCATATTTGAATTGAATTGAATTCCTTTGGTAAATTGTCCTGCCAGTCCTGACAATGAATTTACAAAAATAAATAACGCACTGATCGCCGCGGTTTGTTTTTGGTCGGTCCATTTTAAAAACAATAATACCGGTGATAAAATAATTCCCCCGCCGATACCGATCAGCCCCGAAAGCAAACCAATCACCGCCCCGATAATCAATGACAACCCGGTACCGGGTTTTTTCAATTCGCTCGCAGGCGTATTGCTAAAGAAAAAAAAGCGGGCGACCGGAATCAGTAACAACAAGCCCAGCATCTTCTTGTAAACCGATCCATCCACCACTACCAGGCCTCCAATAAAAGCCATCGGCACCGACGCAAGTGCAAGCGGGAAAAATATTTTCCATATAAAATGTTTACCCCGGTAAAACTGGATAAAGGAAGTCAGCGATACAAAAAGATTTAATAAAAGTGCGGTTGGCTTCATCACCTCGGGTGCGATGCTGAATATGGCCATCAGGGCAAGATAGCCGCTTGCGCCGCCATGCCCTACAGATGCATATAGAAATGCTACCAGGAATAATAATCCGTAAAACAAAATAATACTATCCTGCATGTCATTTAATTATGCTGGCAATAAATGTATTTCCACATTTTCTCCCGCTTCGCAATGAGTGGTGTCTTCATCTATTTGTATTAGGCAATTCGCTTTGGCAAATGAACTCAGGCGGTAACTTTCCTGCGCATCCAATGCCATTACTTTTTCGCCGTTATAATAGCCTTTTAAAAAATGGGTAAGCCCGGCAGCTTTCTCAAATGCGGCGGCCAGGGGGACATGTAATTTATTTATACCATCATAGCCGTGGTTACTTAGTTTATTCAAGGCAGGAAGTACATATTCGTAAAAACAGGTAAGTACCGAAGAAGGATTACCCGGCAATCCAAACACAAATTGATTGCCGGCTTTACCAAAAAACAGGGGCTTGCCCGGCCGCTGTTTTATCCGGTGAAATAATTTAGTTACACCGCATTGCGTGGCCGCTTCCAATACAAAATCATAATCTCCTACGCTGATGCCACCGGTCAGCAGCACTACATCACTATCTTTCATTGCCGACTCTAATATTTGTTTCAACATACCCAGGTTATCATCTGCCCAGGATATATTTACATCCCGGATATTTAATTGTATGAGCGCTGAAGCAAGTGTAGCTGAATTTGATTCGTACACCTGGCCGGGAAGTAAAGGTTTTCCCGGCTGTTGTAGTTCTTTCCCGGTAACAATAATGCTAACCTGCGGCTTCGGATATACGTATACATCCATAATGCCGATACCCGCCAAAAATCCAATCGCGGCAGGAGTTAAGATGGTTCCCGCTGTCAGTGCCAGTGCACCTGCTTTTATTTCCGAGCCCTTTGGCCTAACGTTTAAGCACGGTAATAATTTTTCATCTTCAATGATCAATTCGCCATTTATGGTATTCACTTTTTCCTGCATCACTACGGTATCTGTTCCTTCCGGTACCGGAGCCCCCGTAAAAATGCGAACTGCTTGTCCCGGTGAAAAGGAATTCTTTTCTTTTGAGCCTGCGGGAATTTCCCCGGCTATTTGTAATGTTTTATGGGATTGCCATCCACTAAATGAAAATGCATAACCATCCATCGAAGACTGGTTGAAGGCGGGTATATCAATGGCGGAATAAACATCTTCGGCAAGCACCATCCCCCCGGCCTGCATAAGAATTTTCGGTACTGGTTCCAGCGGGCTTACCTGCTCTTCTATTATTTTTTTCGCTTCTGCTACTGTTATCATGCTGATGTAATCTTTATCCGCCAATAGTGATCATGCTCCTGTTATGAATATCTTCTGCGTGCACATGTTCAAAATCCGCTGTAAACTGACCTCCTAACTCTTTAGCCTTACTGCTGATACTTTTTTGTATCAATGGCAGTATATTGTCTCCGTTCCGGAAAGCAGTCAACAGATCGGTTTCTTCCTTTGAGAATAAGCAATTCTTCAATTTCCCGTCTGCCGTCAACCGCATCCGGTTGCAGCCGCTGCAAAAAGGGGAGGTCATGGTACTGATCACTGCAAAAGTCCCCGCATGGCCGGGTACGGTATATTTTTTCGCGGTATCATGTTTTTCGTCATGCAAACGAACTACCGGGTATTTTGATTGCACCACATCCAATATTTGTTGCCAGGTAAATACCTTATTGCTCGTCCATTTGTTTCCGCTGAATGGCATGAACTCTATAAATCTTACATGAACGGGCTCATCCTTTGTCCATTCGATAAAATCATTGATTTCCATATCATTCATTCCTTTCATTGCTACCACATTCACTTTTACATGGAAACCCTGGCTCATCAACAGGTGAATATTATCATACACCTGCCTGAATTGATCCCGCCGTGTAAGGAGGAGAAATTTATCGGGCTGCAGCGTATCAAGACTGATATTGAGTGATTTGATATTCGCCTGTTTCAACACCTCCACGTATTCATGCAGGCGCGTACCATTGGTAGTGAGGGTGAGCGCTACCGGCAGTTTCGACAGAGACAGTATAATTTTATCAACATCCTTTCTCACCAGCGGTTCGCCGCCGGTCAGTCTTATTTTATTCACCCCTTCCGATACAAATAATTTTGCGATCGCTTCTATTTCTTCCGACTGCATCAGCCTGGAAGCGGGTGTAAATTCGTAATCTTCCTCGGGCATACAGTAAAAGCAACGCAGGTTACAGTTATCGGTAAGCGATATCCGTAAATAATTGTGGTCACGTCCAAAAGAGTCCAAGATCATTGAATAAATAAATTTAAGCCACTTATATAATTTTTTGACCGCCTCGGTTCATGTCTTCACGAACCGAAAAGATGATTAAGTGATGCTTTGTGAGGACATCAACTTCTCATAATCCTTATCAGTATCAATATCAATATTTCCCAACGGGAAATTAACAACATTTACCCAATCGGGGTTTTCTTTTATGATTCTTTTTGCACCGGCATCCCCTTTAAGCGCCATCAGGGCCGCAAATATGGTTTTATCAAATAAGGCGGGTGTACCCAAACTATTGTTTTCATACTTACTGGCAATTACCGGCTTACCGGTTTCCTGGTATTTTGATACCAGGTCCTCCAGCAATTTGGCCGTAACAAAGGGCTGGTCACATACCATGAAGATCACCGCATCTGCGCCGGGTGCAATTTCCTGCAATTTCTCCAAACCGCACCTGATAGAAGACGCCATCCCTTCCTTCCAATCCTTATTGACTACAATATGCACTTCTTTATCTACTTCTATTTCCTCCTTCACCAGATCCGCATTGGCCCCCAACACAGCAATAACTGGGTTCGTTCCGGTATCAATGGCCACCTGCACTCCATGGTGAAGCAGGCATTTGCCCTTATACAACAGCAACTGTTTGGGTTTTCCCAACCGGGCTGATTCCCCGGCAGCAAGCAAAACAATGCCGTATGAACCTGCTAAATGATCGTTGCCCAAAATAAAATAGTTGTTTAAGATACTAAGTTACTCTTAGTTATTCATATTTTTTAACAAGTGTAGGAGAGGAAGGGTTGCAGAACAATGTTAAAATGATTTCGGATTTATGGATAGTTGGCAGAACAAAATATGAACGATACCTACACCATTTCAAAAAGCCAGGTTGCAGTGCGATCCCGCATAGCAGTCAAATTAACAGGAAAGTAATAGCTTATAGTACTTAAAGCTAATTCAGCTTTTAATCTTCTTCTGGTCATAACTCGGGACCTGAACAACCCTTAACCCAATTACTGATCGTTTAAAGCCTTGCTAAAATGACAATTCCAGCCCATTTCCAAAACCTGAGTAAAAGCAGAGTAAAAGCAGAGTAAAACCTGAACAAAAGCAGAGTAAAAGAAATAGGCTGTAAAGGATGGTTTCCGGAACCAGGCAAATAGTGCCAAATAGTGCCAAATAGTGCCAAATGGTGCCATTTAGTGCCAAATGGGTCCAGCATCATTCTTTTTTCACTAACCAGCTCTTAGATTTGTATTGCAGTATGTAAAAAAACTGCTTTATAACAATTTTAATAATCATTTAAAAAAAATAAAATGGGAACATACATAAAGGGAGTCCTTGGCGGATTCCAGGGTACAATCGGAACGGTGGTCGGTTCCACATGGAAGGGGATCGATTACATGAAAAGCAGGAGCCGCAATAGCAGCAAAGCACGATCACAGAAACAGTTGGTACAGCAGGCAAAATTTTCATTGCTGATCAATTTTGTTTCTACCATCAGTAAACTGCTTCTTGTCGGGTTTAAGGATTCTGCTATTAAAATGACAGGGATCAACAGCGCATTTGCATATAATTATGACAATGCAATAACAGGGTCATACCCGGCATTTTCACTTGACTATAGCAAAGTATTGGTAAGCAAGGGCCAGTTGCATAATGCCGGTAACCCGGTTGCTACAGCCGTGGGTAATGGCTCAGTGAAAATTGACTGGATTGACAATTCAGGTATAGCTATGGCTAATGCGACGGATAAATCCATGATAGTAGTCTATTGCCGCGATCTTAACCAGGCAGTTTATACAATTGCCGGGGCCGATCGCAGTACTGCTACTGACACGATCAATGCCGGAAATTTTACGGGTAAAACTGTAGAAACATGGGTGGCATTTATTTCTGCTGATGAGGCGGATGTTGCCACAAGCATTTATACCGGGCAGTTGACTGTTCTGTAGTATTCAATAGTTAGGAAAACAGCAGCTTCGTCTCCGGACGGAGCTGTTTTATTACCTGGGTATTAAGAAAATAAAAATCCCACCAGCAAGGATGGGATAAGAATAATTTATTGAGGAAGATTATTTTGATACAGTGAATTTAATAACAATGGTTGAATTGTAAGTAGTGATTTCCCCGCGCCCGCTGTTGCATCCGGTTCCGGTACTATAGGAAGTTTTTGAAGCTAAAAGTTCCACTTCATCTGTGCCGGCATAATCACCTTGCGGAACATATTTGTATAAACGTGTCCCATCTTTTGGATCAGTTTCTGTTTGGCTTAACTCAAAGTGTGCAGCCTGTTTACTGACACTTACATCACCCATATTATTTACATTTAAACTGTATGGGCTTTTAGCAGAAACGGTGGCGTTAATAGTCTGCGCAGGTGTCGTCGTTATTGTAACCCTTTTGTCCGGTGATTGCTTTGTACAGGACTGGCTTATTAATGCCAGGCTAATCAATAAAAATGGAATGGATTTTACCTGTTTCATAAAAAATAAGTTTGAATGTAATTTAATTTATTTCCTGAATAAGGTCAAAAAAATATCCTGAAAATACAAATTTGCCAATGGAAAGACAAATTCTAAAATGATCCTATCCCATCAGACAAGAGATACCCATTTTTAAGCCTGCAGCAAAGAAAAAATTATCAATTATCAATTATCAATTATTGATTATCAATTATCGATCAATCCTCTCCGTGGATAAATTTTTCTTTTGATTTATTTAATAATTCCGTATCTTAACTTTTATATCAAAATCTAGCTTTATGGCTTCTTATAACCTCAACATCAATGGTAAAAATTACCAAATAGAGGCTGACCCGAAAATGCCGCTTCTCTGGGCTATTCGTGACCTGGCCAACCTTACCGGTACAAAGTACGGTTGTGGCATTGCGCAATGTGGTGCCTGTACGGTGCATCTCAATGGGACCGCAGTCCGTTCCTGCTCAATCCCGGTATCAACAGCGGCCAGTCAAAAGATCACTACCATCGAGGGGCTTTCTCCCGACAACAGCCATGCTGTGCAGCAAGCCTGGATCAAGGAGCAGGTGCCGCAATGCGGGTATTGCCAGAGCGGACAAATAATGGCGGCAGCCGCTTTGCTAAAACGTAATCCAAACCCCAATGACAAGGATATTGATACCGCTATGCAGGGCATTATCTGTCGCTGTGGTACCTATGTGCGGATAAGACAGGCCATTAAAACCGCCGCACAGATGATGGCTAAATCAGCTTAGTTTGCGAATCGTGAAATGTTGACCATTCACCATTCACCATTGACCATTCACGTTTAAATCCACTAAAAAACGAGATATTATGAATTCAGCTAATAAAAATATTTCACGAAGGAATTTTATCGCACTGTCCTCTATGACAGGGGCTTCATTTACCATCGGATTTTATTTCCCTGCTGCCGCAAAGGGTTTCGGAAAAATTCTAACCGGGGATGATGCGGATGAAAAGGGAATCGAACTAACTGCATGGATATCGATCAATAAAGCAGGAGTAATTACTTTAATGAACCACCGTTCCGAAATGGGGCAGGGTTCCTTCCAGGCGGTACCGCAGATCATCGCCGAAGAACTGGAAGTTGATCTTAATAAAGTGAAAATTCAATTTGCGCCGGGCAACAATAAGAAATACGGTAGCCAGGTTACAGGAGGTAGTTCCACGGTGAGGGGGGCATACAAAACATTACTCCGTACAGGAGCCACTGCCCGTGAAATGCTAATAGCCGCGGCTGCAAAAAAATGGAATGTCCCTGCATCAGAATGCTATGCTGAAAATGGCATTGTGATCCATCGTACTTCGGGCAAAAAATCGGGATATGGCGAACTGGTAGAGGAAGCCTCCAAACTGCCGGTTCCACAACATGTAGCATTAAAAGAAAGAAAAAATTATAAGCTCATCGGCCAGCCCGTCCCAAGGCAGGATACTCCTCTTAAAACAAATGGCAAAGCGGAATTTGGTTTGGATAAAAAAATTCCAGGTATGTTGTACGCGGTTGTGGAGCGTAATCCAAGATTCAGGGGCAAAGTGAAAAGTTTTGATGATACTGCCGCAAAAGCTGTCGCCGGTGTAAAACATGTTTTCAAGGTAGAGATGCCTGTTTTTGGTTACATAAGGGAGGGTGTGGCAGTAGTGGGGGACACTCTATGGGCAGCGATGCAGGGAAGGAAAGTACTGAAAGTAGAATGGGATGACGAAGGTTTTGAACACCTTAGCACAACCCAGTTGTACGAGCGCATGAAAGCAGACTTGAAAAAGCCCGGCCTATCGCAAAAAACAGCCGGAAATTTTGAAGACCGCTTTCAGAAGGCAGGCAAAAAACTTGAAGTGGTTTACGAAACACCTTATGAATCCCATAGCTGTATGGAACCCTTGAATTGCATTGCAAATGTACAGGGTGATAAATGCGAAATATGGGGACCGATCCAGGGCCCCGACTGGATACAGGGAGACGTAAGTGAACGCTTGAAAATACCACCTGAAAATGTTACGGTAAACATGACTTTTTTGGGAGGGGGATTTGGCCGGAAGGCATTTACTGATTACACTTATGAAGCCGTTTTGATATCAAAAGAAGTGAAAGCGCCCGTGCAGGTTGTATGGACACGTGAAGATGATATGACGCAGGGCCCGTTCCGTCCGGGTGCGGTATATGAATGCAAGGGAGGGCTCAATGACAGCAGTATCACTGCATTGCAGGTAAAGATGGCTTCCCAAAATATGGATCACCAGTCCCCGAATGCCGACAAAACAAATTTCAATGGAAGCACCACTGAAGGTTTTGCGGAATCATACTATGAATCAATTCCCAATTATAGTTTTGCGGATATTCCTACAGAGTCGCCGATACCCGTAATGTGGTGGCGGTCGGTATATTCATCTACCAATGGATTTGCTTTTGAAAGTTTTATGGATGAACTGGCACATGAGGCAGGTAAGGATCCGCTTGAATTCAGGAGAGGCCTTCTTGGTGGGGAGCGATACCAGGCGATCATCGATAAACTGGAGGAAATGACCGGCTGGAAATCACGTAGTAAGAATGATGGATGGGGAATGGCGATAACGGAATGTTTCAAAACAATTGTGGGAGAAGCAGTAAAAGTATCCCGGAAACCGGATGGAAAACTGGCGATCGATAAGATTGTGGCGGTAATGGATTGCGGCTGGTATGTAAATCCGGATATAGTAAAAGCACAGATTGAAGGAAGTATTGTAATGGCCCTGGGTGCTGCCGCAATACATGCAACGCATTTTGAGGATGGCAAAGCCGTAGAGAAAAATTTTGATAGTTACAAGATGCCGCGGATAAGAGACATACCGCCAATTGATATGCATATCATGGATAATGAAGAAAAACCAGGTGGCGCCGGAGAACCTGCATTACCTCCTTTTGCCCCCGCATTATGCAATGCCATATTTGATTTAACGGCAAAGCGGATACGGAAGCTTCCGTTCAAAATGGAGGAAGTGTGAAGAATTAATTCTTGATGGAATCCCCGGGAGATTTCACCCCTCCCGGTCTTCCCGCCTTTACCTGGGCGGGTTTAATCATTGGATTTTTATTACCCCAGCTATTTGATATGAAATTCAGCACATCAGCTACCTCCCTGTCAGAAAGCAGATTCAATGGATCCATCGGGGTGTTGTATTTGATTCCATTCACGGTGATCTCACCTTGCTGCCCGTTTACTATGATATCAATAGCCAGCTTTTGATCCTTTAAATAATCCGTATTGGCCACAGGAGGATAAACAGCTTCTAACCCCTCACCTGCGGGCATATGGCAATTGGCGCAATTGACTGCGTACACTTCCTCACCTCTTTTCATACTTTCCTCTAAAGTATCTTCCTGTGCAAATACCAGCCAGCAGGACCCGGTAACCAGGCCAATGAGTAAGTATATTTTTTTTATCATAAAGTATAAGTTAAATATTTTAGTGCAGTAAGCCTTTATTAACCGGGTAATCTCAGATCTTCTGACGAAGATAGGAAATTGATATATTATTTCAGCATCGGGAAATTATTTCAGCGGTATTTCCGGTCCCAATACATGGCTGCTGTTGTTAACGCCAAATATTTGTTAAGGGAATGATGCAGCTACCCTTGCCTCCATAAAAGCTATTAAAGCGATGTTGCGGGGAATCAGTTTTCTTTGTTACTTCTTCTTAATAGGCTCCGGTGATCTTTGCCTGTAATCGAACATAAGATCAAACTTACCATCCCTATTCAGTCTCCAGGTATCCTGGTAATTTGCTGAATCAATCTTACCTTTCTTATCCGTTGTATAGGCGGTGCTCCACACAAGTGCCCAGTCCTCATTCTTATCCGTGCTGTGTACGGGTAGCCAGGCACTAATAACAGTTTTTACTTCTTTGTAATTATTTCGCTGGTTCTGCGAAACCACCAGGAAACTGTCTCCTTTGCCATGAAATTCCCAATTATCCCCATAAAAATCTACCGAATCTGCAAATGATGATTTTCCATCGGTCAGTTTGTTATCATCCCATTGTTTAAAGAGAGTAAGCACTTTTTCTGCGATCTTTTGATCGGCTACTGTAAACTGTGAGGAATAATTAGCCGTGTAGGGCATCATTGTAGTCACGGTGTCAGCAGGGCTGGATTCCTTTTTTTCCTTAGTTTCAGCAGTTTCAGATGTTTTTGGTTCATTGTTGCATGACATGATAATACCTGCAACAATAAAAAATAAAATTGTTCTTTTCATTTAATAATTATTTAAATTAACAATTAGTGCCTTAATAAATGTTTACAGCGGGCGGATCATATAAACAATGTTTGTTTAAATCGGCTATAAGGGGTGAAATCGGGAGCCAAAAGATAAATAAGAATTTTCAAAATTCAAAGTATTTGGGAATTAATCTTCTTTTGCCCTTGCTGGTCTTTCCCACTTTCAATTTTCATATTTCAACTATTTGGTGAGCGTCTTTAGGTGTTTTCACCAACGACCGAAGCTTCGCAAAATGATGTAATGGCTGTTGGTGAAAACACCCAACAGCGGCGTGCCCGGATAGGTATTAGCACGATAATGGCAACTGCTAAGGAACAAACTTCGGATGCTTTGCCATTGGCGGTCTTTCACTCTCTCAATTTTCACAATCCAACTATTCATTGAGCCGTTGTTGGGTGTTTTCACCAACGACCGGAGCTTTGCATAATGATGTATTGGCTGTTGGTGAAAACACCCAACAGCGGCGTGCCAGGATAGGTTTAGCACGATAATGGCAACAGCTATAGAACAAACTTCGGATGCTTTG
>JBDTWP010000211.1:0-11658 GCA_040006615.1 Ferruginibacter sp. | reverse complement strand
AAATTCGTCAACATACCAATAGAAGATATTTTATCCGCAAAGGAATAGATGAAACAAAAGACCAGAGTTATGTATTGTGGGGGCTTCAGCAAGACCTCCTGAGCCGTACTTTACTGCCGCTGGGTACCTATCACAAAAGCGAAATACGCAAGATGGCTCATGATTTTGGCTATCCTGAATTAGCAAAAAAATCAGAGAGTTACGAAATATGTTTTGTACCGGATAATGATTACCGTGGATTCTTAAAGAGAAATGTAAGCGGACTTGAAGAAAGGGTGAATGGAGGTAATTTTGTAGATAAATCCGGTAAGATCCTTGGTCAACACAAGGGGTATCCATTTTATACCATTGGCCAGAGAAAAGGACTGGACATTGCATTGGGTAAACCTGCGTTTGTGATGAGGATAGATCCTGAAACCAATACCATTGTGCTTGGAGAAGAAAAAGACCTGAATGGAAGTGAAATGATCGTGTCTAAAATAAACTGGATCAAATATGATGGTATAAGAGAAGGAATTGAAATGCTTACAAAAATCAGGTATAAAGATAAGGGTGCAATCAGTAATCTGTACACATACGAAAACGGTATAAAAGTTCGTTTTAATGAGCAGGTAAAAGGTATTGCTCCGGGGCAAAGTGCGGTTTTTTATGAAGGCGATGATGTAGTTGGCGGGGGAATAATTCAAAGGACCGCCCCTCAAACCCTCAACCGGGATTAAGAATGCAGCCTTTCACTAAAAATATCAGTCCGTTATGTAACTCTCTGTATTATGAAAAGAATTATATTATTTGTGGGATTACTTATCGTATTGGTTTTCAATGCGTGTAAAAAACAAACGGAAGATTTTATCCTGGCGCCTATTGAAGATTACGCACCGCTTGTTATCGGAAAATTTATTACCTACCAGTTAGATACATTTAAATATTTGCCATTTAGTTTAAAAGATACGATTGTTACATACCAGGTAAAACAGGTAATAGATGCATTGATCAATGATAACCTGGGAAGACCCGCATATAGAATTATACGATATATACGCAAAACATCCCAGAATCCCTGGGAGCCTGATAATAGTTTTATGGCTGTGAATGCCGGTGGCTCTTTTGAATTTATTGAAAACAATCAGCGTTTCTTAAAATTGAAATCCCCCATCAGGGATGGCTATTCCTGGAAGGGTAATTCTTATATTGATACCTATTCGTTGAACTCGGAGGTGAGGTACCTGGAAGATTGGGATTATACATATGAAAGTTTGAATGAGCCGCTTACCTTGGGTAGTATTCAACTTGACAGTACGATAAAAGTTAATCAGCGGGATGAAGTAATAGGATTCCCCGCGGATCCTACCGCCTATAGTGAAAAGAATTTTGGCGTTGAAATTTATGCAAAAGGAATCGGACTGGCATACCGCAAATTTCTTCATACTGAGTTCCAGCCGGCTACTCCGGGAACGGGGGCCTTTTATACTGACGGCTCTTATGGTGTTACACTCACCATGATCGACCATAATTAATCAACCGGCAATCAACCCGGCATTTGTTGAAGTTTCTGTTTAGATTTCACTCACTCAATGAAAAGTTATCAACCCACCGTATGAAGAAATTGTTGCTTTTTATTTTTCTTTTTGCAGATCATCCAACAACTTTTGCTCAATATACGCGCTATATAATTCAGTTAAAGGATAAGTCAGGAACGCCATTTTCCACCGGTGATCCAGGCCGGTATTTAACGCAAAGATCCATCGACCGGAGAGCCCGTTATAATATACCAATTGATCAAAGCGACCTCCCCGTCACTCCCGGATACATCGACAGTATCCGGATATCCGGCAACGTTACTATTTTAAATGTAAGCAAATGGCTTAACCAGGTGTGCATTTTAACAACCGACGGGGCGGCGTTAACAAAGATAAACGGCTATTCTTTTGTATTGGCATCATCACCTGTGGCTGCAAGGCTGCAGTCAATCCCCGTCCAGGTAGATAGTCAATTGGATCCGCTAAATGATCCGGTGCCGGCTACTCCGGCCACTCCGCAAAACCCTGCTGATCTTTTCGATTACGGGGCCGCCTATCCGCAGATACATTTACACAATGCGGAGTTTTTACACAACCTGGGATTCACCGGGAAGGGAATGCAACTTGCTTTGATGGATGCAGGATTTTATCATTATAAGACTTTATCCACTTTCGACAGTATACGAAATAACAACCAAATTCTGGGTACCTGGGATTTTGTAGCAAATGAGGAAAGTGTAGATGAAGATTATGTTCATGGTATGAATTGCTTTAGTACCATTGCCGCCAACCTGCCCGGGCTGTTTGTAGGTGTATCGCCAAAATGTTCCTTCTATTTGTTCCGCACGGAAGACATATCGGGTGAGTATCCCATAGAAGAGCAAAACTGGGCAGCAGCTGCGGAAAAAGCCGATAGCCTTGGTGTGGATGTTTTTTCGGTTTCACTGGGTTATAATCTTTTTGACAAAAGCATTTTTAATCATAGTTATACCGATATGGATGGGAATACTACCATTATTTCAAGGGCCTGCGACCTTGCGGCAAAAAAAGGTATATTGGTGGTGGTGGCTGCCGGAAACGAGGGCAACAGCAATTGGAAATACATTACGGCACCTGCGGATGCCGACAGCGTGCTTGCTGTAGGAGCGATAAACGTGGCGGGGCAGATTGCAGGCTCCAGCAGTTATGGCCCTTCTTCAGACGGTCAAATAAAACCGGATGTGGCCGCTGTGGGATTGAATGCGGTAATTGCCGACCAAAACACCGGCGGGCCAACCCATGGAAATGGCACTTCCTATGCCTGCCCCATCATCGCTGGCATTGTTACCTGTCTCTGGCAGGCATTTCCTGAAGTAAACAATATGGGCATTATAGATGCATTGCGAAAATCTTCGGACAGATCAAATATGCCTGACGATCGCACGGGATATGGTATACCAGATGCAAAAAAAGCCTTTGTTTTACTCATTAAGAAATTCTACTCGCAACAAATCAGTATTGACAATAACTGCAAAACAACGATCGGCTTTACGGTAAAAGCAGGTGGAAATATGAATATTACGGTTGAAAGAAAATTGCCAACTGATATAAGTTATGTTGCATTGTCTACAATCGGGTTTACCGGCAGTTTTGCATCCGGCAATTTTAATTATACAGATGATCTCGCAGCATTGGCAGGCGGGGTCATAATTAAGTATCGTTTAAAAATGAACATCGCTACAGACACCAGTTTTTACCTGGATTCCGCTAATGTAAACTACGGGCAGGCCTGTAGTTCAATACCAGAAAAGATAAGTTTTGGTGCGAACCCCATAACGGATAAACTCACCGTATTGATCGCAAGGAATAACCTTGTGAAAGCCACCATTACCATACATTCTGTATCGGGACAAAAAGTTTACAGCAATACCCAACAGGTTTCCGGAGCGCAAACTATCATCATCCCAATGAAACAAATGAGCCGCGGGGTCTACTATGTCACGGTATTTCTAGATGATAAAAGAGAAATAGTCAGGAGGATTTTCAGGAATTAACTGGTTTATTTCAAATTCATCCTGGCAAATCCGGGAGATAAAAGTACCGCTTACTAACCCACTATAATTTTTTAAGTACCGCTACAAACATATTATCAGCCCTCTTATCATAGCCCTTCAGCAGTTGCTGGTACAATAATTTACAATTCAGATTTTCAGCAATAAATTCCGCTATTTTTTCATTCTCATTTTTAAAAACCGAGCAGGTAATATAAATAAACAATCCGCCTTTTCGCAGGTGTGGCATTGTGCTGGTAATGATTTTTTTTTGAAGGCTACTGAATTCCTTAATTGAAGGCTGTTTAAAATAACACAACTGTTCCGGGGTCCTGCTCCATGTACCGCTACCGCTGCAGGGTGCATCACATATGACAATGTCAAAAGCTAAATCAACCGGTTTGAAATCAGTATTTGTTACATCCGTGATAAAATATTTATATTCTTTTATACCCGCCTTTTTAAACCTTTGATGAAGATTTAAAACAATATTAGACCTGATATCGGAAACGGTAAGATCGATCTTCCTGTTAATAATATCATATAATAGGATTGATTTCCCGCCGCTAGCGGCACAACAATCCCATACTGACAGATCCGATGATGGTTTACCTTGTATTGAATCAATTTGTAAGTCGTCCTTTCTTAAATAATCCAGCACCCTTTGCGAATTGTAATCCTGTACCACCACTTCTTTGTCAATGATAAAAAATTCTTCCAGTTTGTCTGAAACGGTCAGTTGTACACAATCTTCACCAATCAATTGCCAGGATAATTTGGATTTCTCCAGCTTCTTTAAAACAATATTTTTTGTGTGAGGTCGAATGCGTATGAAAAGATCCGGCTTTACCAGGAAAGATTTACAAAATTCACCTGTTTCAACTCCATCACTCAGTTCATTACCAAATGGAAAAATATCGGTCAGAACCAATTCGGGGCTGACTATAGCTAACTTCTCTTTAATGGGC
The DNA here is from genome assembly GCA_040006615.1 of Ferruginibacter sp. Taxonomy (GTDB): domain Bacteria; phylum Bacteroidota; class Bacteroidia; order Chitinophagales; family Chitinophagaceae; genus Ferruginibacter. The sequence goes on along the minus strand of JBDTWP010000211.1, from coordinate 7,143 downwards.
AGGGATATTTTGTTATTCCATTCTGGTTGCAGATTTTCCATCAATTCAGAAGGCTCCGTTTCACACAAAAAAGTGGATATGAGCATTTTTTGACCAGGCGGCATAACAGTACCGGCAAACCCCAACCTGAAATAGTTGTAACATAGCGCCGATATTTGCCGCCTGTCTTTAGCGCCATATTTTTTATTTGCTGCAAAAAACTGTTTTAGAAATATAGCAAAGGGCTTTTCGCCCTTATATGTTTCAATTAATTTTTTAGCGGTGTTAATGTAGGAATGGAAACGGCTCATTCAGCTCAATTATAAACGGATGGGATGTATCCAGCCGCAGAAGCAGGTATTAAAATTATTATAATTCCAGCAAGCTCTTAACCGGATCTTTCCCGAATAAAAGTAATGCGGGATTTTCCAGCAATTCCTTTACTCTTACTAAAAAACTTACTGATTCTCTTCCGTCAATAATTCTATGATCATAACTCAGCGCCAGGTACATCATCGGTCTAACTATTATTTGTCCCGCAATAGCCATCGGACGCTCCTGGATTTTATGCATCCCCAGTATAGCACTTTGCGGAATATTAATGATCGGTGTACTCATTAAGGAACCAAAAACACCACCATTAGTAATAGTAAAAGTTCCCCCGCTCATTTCCCCGATAGTTAATTTATTTTCTTTTGCTTTTGTCGCCAGTTCCACTACCATTTTCTCGATACCAGCCATGCTTAAACTCTCCGCATTGCGGATCACAGGCACTACCAGGCCTTTGGGTGCGGACACGGCGATTGACACATCGCAATAATCATGGTAAACAATATTTTCACCGTCTATCATTGCATTAACAGATGGCCATTCCTGCAATGCAAAGCAACAAGCTTTGGTAAAGAAACTCATAAATCCAAGATTGACTCCATGGGTTTCTTTAAACTTGTCTTTATTTTTTGCCCTGATCTCCATAATGGCACTCATATCTACTTCATTAAAAGTAGTGAGCATTGCAGTGGTGTTTTTTGCTTCTATCAGGCGGCGGCTAACCGTTTTGCGCAGATTGCTCATTTTTTGGGAACGTTCATCCCGGCCAAATAGTTCCAAACCGGGCTTTCGTCCCGGGTTACTGATGGCTTCCAATACATCCTGCTTTACAATTTTGCCATTACTGCCACTTGGAGTCACTGATTTTACATCCACTTTTTTATCGGCAATTATTGCAGCTGCTACCGGAGTGGCTTTTACTTCCTGATGCCGGATACCAGATACCGGGTCCTGGATACCGGATACCGGCTCCCTGATCGGGGATGCTGCTGCCGTGCCTTCCTTTACGTCGGGTGGTGGTTTAACTGTTTCTGTTTTTTTTGCCGGGGAAGGTTCTGAGGCAATTCCCTCCGGGCGCGTTGCGGCTGTATCGATGCTGCAGGCAATATCACCTATTTTCAAGGTGTCGCCCTCCGCCGCGACAGTCTTCAAAACCCCGGATTGTTCCGCATTAATCTCAAAAGTTGCTTTCTCACTTTCCAATTCTGCAATTACTTCATCCCTGTCTACCCAATCACCATCTTTCTTAATCCATTTTACAAGTGTAACTTCTGTAATACTCTCACCCACAGAAGGTACTTTTATTTCTATTGCCATTAGAATTGTTTATTTCAGCGAATTTCGGTTAATTTAAAGAATTTATAAAATCGATTTCCGGGAAGTTGTTTAAATATTACTCGCAGGATTTAATATGGTTCCAGGAGGGGCCGGGAATTCATTTTTGGACAGATTCCAAAAAACAGGCAATAATTTATTCATATTATCCCCCTTTTAGGGTATTGTATTTTAAAAACCCATTATTTATCTTTACATTAGTGAAATAATCCGATCCGAAACCAGTTAATAATTAAAAGAACCCGTTTACTAAATAATTGTTTCAAATTAAAAATAATCCTATAATTTTAATCACTATATTACATTACACATTTATTACTTATAAATATTTGCTCCATGAAGCTTAAAAATTTACAAACAACGTTGATGGTGATAGCCATTGCAGTATGCAACGTTGCTTCAGCTCAATTATTCATTGACAATGCCCAGTTTTTCATACAACCTGGCGCTACGGTTACCGTGCAGGGTGATGTGACCAGTAACGTAGATATACAAGGCACAGGGTTATTGCAAATGAAAGGCACCGCGCTTCAAAGTCTTAATATGAATGGTTTCACTATTCCCAATCTGGAAATTGATAATACCAATCATGTTGCCCTTACAGGAGCTGCCAGGGTTTCAGGGATACTTACTTTTACAAATGGTAAACTGCAATTAGGTGCTAATAATTTTACGCTCGCCTCTACGGGTAGTTTTGCAGGTACACCAGGTGCCAATAAATTTGTTGAAACAAATGGTGCAGGCTTATTTCGTAAAGAAATAAGCGCCATTGGCAACTATAATTTACCAATAGGAACTGGTAGCCGGTATGAGGTAGTTCAATACCAGGTTACAGGTGGTGCTTCTTTTGCAAGCGCCTTCCTTACCGCAAGATCCATTGCTGGTGCACATCCAAACAAGCACCCCCGCAGCACTGATTACCTGAACGAATACTGGTCATTGACAAACGGCGGCATTACCGGTGGTTCCATTGCCGCAGTTGTTACTTATAATCTTGAAGCCACAGATGTTACAGGAGTAGAAACCGACCTCCGGGCTTTGTATTGGAATGGTACTGCATGGGTAGCGGGAACAAGTGTGAACAATGCAAATAATACCATTACCTTTCCTGTAGCAGCCGGAGCAAGCCAGGATCTGTATGGCATGAATCAGTACGTATTGTTAAAGACAAAAGCATTTTTACAAGGAACGTACAATACTACCACAGCGCGTATGAATGACAGACTGCGCACAAGTACTGCTTATGTTCCCGGTGTACTGCCGGCCTCAAATGTTTTACCAACCACTGATCCTTACCGTTCTGCGCCTTATAATTTCGTTCATGTTAATAATCCCATTGCAGAATCTGTGATATCAGCATCTTTCCCAAATCCTTTTATAGACCAGGCAAATCCTGATAATAACATTGTGGATTGGGTGTATCTTGAACTAAGAAGTAATGTTACGCCCGGGAATACAGTCACCCAAACCCGTTCCGCACTAATTCAGAGGGATGGAGATATCGTGGATGTTGACGGAGTCAGCCCTGTTTATTTTAAAAATGTTCCCGGAGCAAGTTATACGGTAGCGATCAGACATCGTAACCATTTGGCTATGAGCACCAACCCGGCTACATTTAACCAGGCATTAGCGCTTGCTGCAAATCCTACTACACTTGATTTTACTACTTCAGCGGCCGGAAATGTAATGGGAATAGCCGGTACCAATTATTTAAATTCCAGCGGCTTAAACTTTTTATATGCTGGAAATGCGAATTTTAATACCAATATAAGGTGGAGCCCTCCTTCATCAGATAAAGATTATATTCTAAATACTGTTCTTGGCGGTAATGCCGCTACAGTATTATCAAATACATATAGTGCAGGTGACATGGATTTAAACAGGGGTGTTAGATGGAGTCCACCCAGTTCTGATAAAGACTACCTGTTATCTACTCCACTTTCAAGTAATGCTGCTCTTGTAAAATCTCAGGTTCTGCCTAATTAGTCCATAAAACTAAAAACATACAAATGAAAAAATATTTAGCTATCTGTATTCTGGTTCTTCTTTCATCTGGAATATTTGCACAAACTAACTTTCAAGCCACTATTGCACCTGTTACCGGTATGCCAGCCGTTGATATTTCGGTAAAAACACCGATGGCTAAAACAGGTATTGTATCCGGGTTAACACTTACTATTGCAATACCAGTTTCTGCATCACCAAGCAAGCCTCCTCTCGGTGTAACATATATAAATACAGACATTCACTCCAGCTTACCAGGCGGGAAAGCATATTATGATGCCATAGATCAAAGTATCGGAGGTGTGCCGCACTACATTTATAATATTTTAGCTGAAAGTAACCTTGCAACTTCAGTTGCGGTACAGTTTGATGCTGGTGTGCCTAAGAAAATAGTCACAATAAGTTTTGGGGGAAATCCAACTTTATCTTCCCAGATAAAGCTGGTTAATTTGCCTGATGGCGGTACAGATCCAAATCCAAATTCATATTTTGGTTTAAGTATTGGTGGTGCAGATGTTGTGAACATACCAGATATGTTTTATGCCGAAGGTGTGATATCAACAGCAGTTAATGATGGAAATGGATACTCAGGTACTAATTTTGCTCAAACAACGGGAGCAGTGCCGCTCCCGGTTAAATTCCTCACCTTTGTCGCCTCAAGAAGAGATAACAATGCCTTACTCAACTGGCAAATTGAGAATGAATCCTCCCTAACTGATCATTACGATATAGAAAGGAGCTTAAACGGCACCAGTTTTAATAAAATGGCTACTGTTCAGTCAAAAAATAACGGCAACAGAAGCAACAGTTACGATCTGACTGATCTGAATTTATCCTCTATTCGAACTTCGGGCATTTTTTACTACCGGGTCAAACAGGTTGATAAAGATGGTCATTTCATATATTCCGTAACCAGGAGCGTTCGTTTGAACAGCAACGGAATTGCAATAGGTATTTATCCTAATCCAATCAGGGAATTTGCAAACGTAACTATTGATCTTGAAAAGGATGCTGACGCAACAGTTATGATTACCGATGCTGCAGGTAAACAGGTACAAAATATTCAAATGCAGCTTTTTAAAGGACCAAATATTAAGAAAATTAACATGGTGAACCTGGCAGGAGGCAATTATATGCTGAAAGTACAGACACTAACAGAAATTAAAACAATACCGGTGGTTAAAATAAATTAACTTACTAATAGTAATATTATGAAACCCTGCCATTAAAAACGGCGGGGTTTTTCTTTGGAATGAATGGTGAGTGGTGAATGGTCAGTTGCTTAAATTGAAAACGCTTTATCAATAAGTTCCGCCTGCTCTTTGACGTGAATTTTTGAATAACCGGTAGCAGTAGAAGCAGCAGGATTCCGGCTGGTGATAAAGAAATTGATATTTTTCAGATTCATGCGTAAAAAGGTCGCCGCACCCATATTTAATGGCTCTTCCTGTACCCAATGCCAGATAGCTTTGTTATATTTCCGGTACAGTTCGTCTAACCTGGTCTGTGGCAGGGGGTAGATCTGTTCAAGCCGGATGAGCGCTGTATCCGTCCTGTTTTCCTTTAATTGTCTTTCCGCAAGATCAAAATACATTTTACCACTGCACAAAATAACCTTCTTTACCCCTGCAGGATCCTTTATAAAAACATCATCTATTACTTCCTTAAATCCACCAGTAGTAAATTCGCCTGCCAGGCTATAGCTACCCGGATGACGAAGATTAGCTTTCGGAGAAAAATTTATCAGCGGTTTTCTAAACGGCCATGCAAGCTGCCTGCGTAACAGATGGAAAAAATTTGCAGCAGTCGTTACATTCGTAATCACCATATTCGACTCGGCACACATTTGTAAAAAACGTTCCATCCTGGCGCTGCTGTGCTCGGGCCCCTGCCCTTCATATCCATGCGGTAATAACATCACCACGCCATTCATGCGCAGCCATTTGGTTTCAGCAGCCGCTATAAACTGGTCGATCATCGTTTGAGCACCGTTACAAAAATCACCGAATTGCGCTTCCCAAATAACCAACGCATTGGGGTTGGCCATTGAATATCCATATTCAAAACCTAAAACTGCATATTCACTCAGTAATGAATTGTAAATACGAAATGGCGCCTGCATTTCCGTAAAATGATTAAGGCGGTTATATTCCGTATTGGTATTCTCATCATAAATAACTGAATGGCGATGACTGAAAGTTCCTCTTTTTACATCCTGCCCGCTCATACGCACATCTTTTCCTTCTATTAATAAACTTCCATACGCCATCAGCTCTCCCGTTGCCCAATCCACTTTTTTCTCGTCCGCATACAGCTTTAATTTATCCTGCACCAATTTTTCCATTTTCCGGAGTGGTTTAAAATCGTCGGGCCATTTCATCAACCCGTTGAACAATAAGGTGAAATCCTTTTCACTGATAGCCGTGACCGGGGAAGTTTCAAAATCACCGGCAACTGCCCTCCTTAAACTTTTCCACCAAAGTTCCGGTTTTTGAAAAGTATAGGGTAAAGGGTGCTGTTTTACTTCATCCAACCTTTCTTGTAAGTCAGCCAGGAATTGTTTTTCCATTTCCTTTGCCAATGCTTTGGCCTCGGGCTCGCCATTCTCGATCAGGTATTGGGTGTAAACTTCCCTTGGATTAGGATGCTTATCGATTAATGCATACAACTGCGGCTGCGTAAACTTAGGTTCATCACCTTCATTATGTCCATGTTTCCGGTAACACACCATGTCAATAAATATATCACTGTTGAATTCCTGGCGGTAATGCGTAGCTATTTCAACTGCTTTAACAACCGCCTCCGGATCATCGCCGTTTACATGCAATACGGGTGCCTTTACCATCGATGCTATGGATGTACAATAGTCCGCACTGCGGGCATCATCAAAATCGGTGGTAAACCCAATCTGGTTATTAATAACAAAATGGATGGTGCCGCCTGTATAATAACCTTTCAGGCCAGACATTTGAAGCACTTCGTAAACGATACCCTGCCCTGCCACCGAGGCATCACCGTGGATCAATATGGGTAATATTTTATCAAAATCACTGTTATACAAAACATCGGCCTTGCAACGTGAAAAGCCCACCACTACCGGGTCTACAGCCTCAAGATGGGATGGGTTGGGACATAATTTCAGATTTATTTTATTGCCGGATGCAGTAACGATATCACTGCTAAAACCCAAATGATATTTTACATCGCCGCTGCCCATCGTTGTATCCGGTGTAGCGGTTCCTTCAAATTCACTAAATATCTGCTCGTAGGTTTTTCCTAAAATATTTGCCAGTATATTCAGCCTGCCCCTGTGCGCCATACCAATCACTACTTCCTGTACGTTATTTAATGAAGCTATATTAATGATGGCATCGAGCGCTGCAATGGTAGTTTCACCTCCCTCCAGGGAGAATCTTTTTTGCCCTATGTATTTAGTATGCAGGAATTTTTCGAACATCACTCCTTCATTGAGCTTTTGCAATATTCTTTTCTGTT
>JBDTWP010000210.1:0-11706 GCA_040006615.1 Ferruginibacter sp. | reverse complement strand
ATAATCAAGGCGACCTGAATAAATATCAATTGTTAAAGGAAGCAGGTTCTTTAAATAATTTGATGCCTGTAAGATTTTGTTTGGATTATAAGTAAGACCCATAATATTTTGATTCCCTGAAAAATCATAATGCAGGTAATCAAAATTGGCAGTTATATCTTTTTTGCTGCTGTCGAATGAAGAATGAAAGTTGATATTAACAGCCCCATTCTTCCATGTATTGTCAACTGTTCTGATGGTTTTTTCTATAGCATTAACATTTTCTTTACTGTCTTTAAGGTAACTCGTAGTAAAACCATCCTGCTTTTGAGGCGCTAAAAAACTCGTGGTTACAATCCCTAAAGTCGTTTGCTTATTGATAAAATAATCTAACCCTAATTTCAGGTTATTATTTTGGCTCTGATTTATTCTGTTAGATTGCTGGTCAAGTTCAGAAATCTTTATTCCAGTAGTTCCGAAAAAGTTTCTTTGAATGTCAAAATCCATAAAGCCTTTATTGATGCTGTACCCATAATTCAAAAAAGTATTTATCTTACTGGTTCTGTAGTTGAGCATAATGCTGTTATTGGTTTTTGCATAAACTCCCTGTCCGTAATTTAGTGTAACGCTGCCGTTAAATCCCTGTGTAATGCTTTTCTTTGTTTTAATATTAATTACTCCTGCATTGCCTGCGGCATCATATTTTGCTGATGGGTTGGTCATTATTTCAATCTGGCTTAACTGGTTTGTATTCATATTGCCCAAAAGGTTTGCCAGTTCAGCACCATTGAGATAGGAAGGTTTGCCATCAATCATTACCATTACTGATGACTTACCTTTTAAACTGATGTTGCCATCTTTATCAACAGTTACACCGGGTGATTTTTCAAGCACTTCTAAAGCGGTTAAACCCACATTAGTTAAAGAAGCATCTACATTTACTACCATGCGGTCAATCTTTTGTTCAATAAGTCGCTTCTTGCTGGTAACAACAACAGCAGAAAGATTTTTTGGTAATTCCTGTAGAATCAAAGCTCCAAGCATTATAGCTGTATTGTTTTCTGAAATCACAAATACAGATGAATTGGTTTTGGTAAAACTTACAGCACTTATCATAGTAAAGTAACTCCCAAAGGGAATACCATTGAAGGCGAATTTTCCTGCCTTATCTGAAACCGCAATTTTTATTATCGAAGAATCCTTTAGCCTCATTAAGGAAATAGTTGCCGATTCAACAGGTACATTCTTTGTATCTACAGTACTGCCAGACACAATGGTTTCATTTGTTTGTGACATGCTTTTAATAGCAAAAACAAATGTCATAAAAACTAATAGTGACTTTTTCATTTCGTATCTTTTTTTTACGATACAAACCTATTTCGTAGAATCTAAAATATTTTGGAAATGATGTAAACCGTGAAAAGTTTGCGGTGAACTTCAAAAATTTTAAAGGGCTTAAAGGCTGCCCAACCACAAAAGCATACACATTTACAAGGCACACAAACCCTCACACAAAGCCAACCTTGCAAAAGAGTATGCTTTTTGCCTACGTTTCCGGGTCACACCCTACTTCGGTGGACACAGTATTTAGTTTGACACACCAAGTCGAAGGGCGAACGTACAACAGGGAGCTTGCCAAAATACGGGCTGACACTTGTATCTTCGGCATTTGTAATTCTACTGTACTTCATATCTAGCTCGACATTATCTATTTAACTTTTTGTTGTTATCTTCAACTTCAGTTTTTCAATCATCATCGGTACCGGGCTGACGGTACCTAATTCCGTACTTCGGCAAGCCCTGAACCTTAGCTGCCATGTACAAAGCAGTTCACAAATTTCAATATCTATCATGAATAATTTAAAATATCTCTTACTCTTTTTGTAATAATATGTATTCATAATCTTTGGTTGAAAGGCAAATAAAACAAAAAGAGTTCTCATTAATAATATTTTTGCTGAAGGTAACCTAAGTGCCGATAGTACAGTTCATGGCCCAATTAAATTTTATGACACGCTCTCAAATAAAATTATTGCCGAATCAAATTATGAAAGCGGTATTTTAAATGGTCCGGATTTAGATTATTACCCGAATGGAAAGGTTAGGGTACATTTCTCATACATATCTAACAACTGAATATTTGTTTTGCTTAGGTAATTCACCAAAGTTTAGATTTGAATATTTTCTTTGCATTGTTAAAAATAAATTTGAAATCGTTAAAGAAATTCAAAGGTTTGATAATTCTAAAATATGGGAAACATTCACAAATAGTAAGCAAGAAATAGAATCTAATCAACAATTTGCAATTAGATTGCCTATCTACGATGACATTAATAAGCAATCAATTGTTATGTTCAAGAGGTTGTAATCTGAAAAACATGGCAGCAAGCAGCGAGTTTGGCAATAAGATAGCTGGGCTTTGTTAACTTAGGCATTTTATCGCTATCCCTTGGCGCAGAAATGAAGTGTTGACATTAAAGTGAAACTTTCCTGTGCCACAGTAAACAGGTGCAAACTAACTTTAGGATTCTTTTATCATCCTATCCAATGGGCATCAAATCACCTCCATAAAAATCATTATCCTTACCAGAAGAAGCCCACGCCACAGCACGGTTCAGTCTTGAGCCAACACCGCAGCAACAAAAAAATAATGCTCTTCCAATCCCGCCAAGGGGCGGGATTCTGCTAATTATTTTTTTTGTTGCAACCGTGTCAGCCAACGTCCACCTGACCCACAGGGGCGCGGCTTCCCAATAAGGTGCCCCGCCAAATGACAACAGCGAGAAACGAGCATACCGTTCCAGGGCGGGGCTTTCTGTTTTTATGCTATCTTACTCCGTCAGTCAATAGCAGAGGCTGCGGTAGCATGGTAGCTTCGCTATTCTTTTATTTTTTTTGTTCATAACTGGTGAACCGACTTTATAAAATTGAACAGTGGGCATAAAAACTGCCGTCGCCGCCGAAGGTCTCTAATACTTTAAAGAGAATGCCGGCGGCTTTGGCTTGCAAAAAAACATAAACGATTTTCTAAAAAAACCTTTCCTTCATTCCGGCATTGCATTTCCGGCGATTATCGCTGTTGGAATGAGGAGCTCACCACAAATGAAAGAAACTGCTAGCACACAAATTATGATACCGCTTACAATCTATCTCTTTCAAAATCGAACTATACAACATTTTTTTGATTCGAAATCTTTCATTTAATTCCAGTCTAATGCCACAATCCATCATTAATGCCTTACACCGATGGTGTAAAAGATCTGACTGAAACCTTCCACACGGATTTCCAGCGCTTTGAGCCGCCCATTGCCTATTGCCATTCACAATTGACGACTCGTGATTCACGCCCCACCTACTACTTCTTTTTCTGCAACTCCAACAGCTCCCCATCGGTCGGAGTGGTTGAAGGCACACCATTTTCGGGCACTTCTATTTTAGCGGCCCAGACAATTCCATTCAATACTACTTTTCTGAAGTCGTCATTTTTCCAGTTGCTATGCTGGTGACCGCCGGTAAAGCCGAAACCTCTTCCGCCATCGGGTCTTGTGTATGCCCATGCAATGGTTTGTGGTTCCTTTCTTTCCAATACCGCCTTTCTTACTTCAGGATTGCCTGAATGCGGTCCATCGGGCCTGGAGAGACTTGAATCAGGTGGCAGCTTTTTAAGTATAGATACAAGGTTGGAATCATTTTCAACAAAACGCATAAAATAATACCACTCATCGCGCGCTTCAAATGGTTTAACTCCACGAGTAATAGGATGGACGGGAAGAGAATCAAACTTTGGTGTCCAGAATGGATTTATGGAACGATACGATTCAAAATAACCACCTATCCATCTTAAAAAATTATCGCCTCCTCCTTTACCTTTTGGAATTTCTAAGGAGTAGTGAACATTTACGAGACCCACACCCTGCTTAATCAGCTTATCAATATGCGCCATATGGGGTATAACTATGTGACCTTCTCCCCCATCAGAATACATCACTATTGCCGAAGCACTATCGAGTAACGTGGTATCTTTCGGCCACCCCTGTTCAGTAACTACTGCCTCTACTCCGGGCATATTTTCATTGAGCATCTTTGCGAGCAGCTGGCAGCCGCCGAGATATTCATGCACCCCAATTCCATGACTATCTTTCCCGGGAATGAGCACAATTTTTTTCTTTTCAGATTTAACAGCTTCTGTTGGTTGTTTGGAATACGAATAAGAAAACAGAAAAAGAAATGCAGAGAAAATTAAAGCGTAATGACGATGGTGGATCATTTTAATATAATTAAGTATGAGAAATTATTTTCTATCATGTTGAAAAATAGGCAAGCAGGTTGGCAAGATCATCTTTCGAAAGCCCATCTTTCAATGAAAATCATTGATTCCTCGAGTATGTTCATCGTTTTTAATTTTATAGGTTCAACATTTACGATAGCTTCGCCACGAACTTTCAATTAAATCTCCTTGTCTGTTTTTGGAATCTAAAATCTACTATTTGTTTCCTGTCTGCCCTGTCATCACCATTGTCTTCTTCCGTCAGCGAATCGGATGCAGATTTATTTGTATCGCCCTGCCCGAAAGATGCAAATAATAAAATAGCTGAAATGGTAGCAATGAATTTTGAGATCATTAAGAATTATTTATATTGTGATTAAGGAACTGAAAACTTCCGGCAATATTTTCCTGAGAAGGTTCGAATCGCCTCCAGATGGAGTCGGTCTTGGCGAGCAATATTACATCTGGTCTATATGATTCAATCATTTGGCCTTTATCGTGGTTAACTTTTTTAAGCGCTGCATCAACAGCATCCCGGTTGATGTGATCATTTCCCGGTGTTCCACAGTCGCATTAGCAGGCATATCAATGTCCGAGCCTTTCATTGGCCAACAAAATTGTTTTGACTGAATCGTTTTCTTTAATATTCATGTGATAGAAATTAAGAAAGACGCACATCGAATCATGATCAACTCCTTTACTCCAGCACACTTTGCTCAAACATTAGCTCATTCCCCTGGATCGCTTTATCTCTCAAAGTAATTTTCGAGCATGAAACTTTCTTTGCTTGGTCAATATTTGAAAGATAACGGGAACAATATTCGATTATTTTATATTGGAATTTTTATAATTGATCGAAATTGATGCACTGTTTCAGTTCCTTTTCTGAGTATGACATGTTATATTGTTTCAGTACATCGTCAGGCACACCATTCCATTGGTTTGCCTTGTTACCCATATAGCCAACATCCTCCACACCTATCCGTGTTGTATAAAATCCAGAGATTGTTAGATTTCTCATAAGACTAAAAAAAATTACACCCTGTCTGAATTCGAGCTTGGCTTTTTGAGGGTACGCAATATTATCTACCATTTCAAATTGATCTTTCGATGCGCAATCCTTAAATGATCTTTCATACCGGCTTAGGCATTTCATATCGAGCCAGCGAAGCCCCCCGCGCATAGGTGTCTGACACCAGGGCTTATCTTTTACGATAAACTCTATAAAGTCAGCTACATGCGCATCTGATGCGCTACCGCTTATTTCATCCCGGGGGATTATAATGTCGCCAAGAACTTTGATGGTGGCCATTTCATGGGCTGTAAAGAATATTTCTTCTACAAGGTTTTTATCATACGCAATTTCCTCAGCCATTCGATCCGCTTTACTTTCTTTAGGTCCCTCCATTTCTGCTGATGCGGGTGTTGATTTTTTTTCTTCCGTTTCGCAGGATTTAAGCAAAGCGCCGGTTGATATCGTACCTAAGAGAAGTGCTTTTATTGAATCTCTTCTTTCCATAAATAAAGTTTTACGAATCTGTCTAATTACTGAATAAAAATTATAAATTTTGCTTTTTTAATTCATCCACAATATACTCACTAGTTCGCATAGACAAAGCAAGTATGGTCCAGGTGATATTTTTTTCTGCCTGCGAAGTGAAAACGCTGCCATCTACGCAGAAAAGATTTTTACATTCATGCGCCTGGCCCCAGCTATTTAAAGGTGCGTTTTTGAAATCATTACCCATTCTTACTGTTCCTGCTTCATGAATGATATTGCCCGGATTATGAAGTCCCCATTTATTTTTTTCATTGTCGTCATCCATATTTCCTGAAGTGGCTATTGCTCCAAGGTTATGAAAGATCTCCTTGAAAGTTTCTTTCATATGTTTTCCCTGTTTTATCTCATAGTTCGAATGTTTTACATTGAACCTGAGAACGGGTATCCCATACTTATCAACTACATTAGAATTTATATCGCAGTAATTGTTAATATTAGGAACTGCTTCTCCGCGTCCCGACATGCTAATGCCTGCACCATAGAAAAAACGGACATCTTCTTTTAATGATTTTCCATATCCGCCCCCTTCTTTCTGTACTCCGTTAATAGGTAAATGCCCATTCATGTTTTCAATACCCCAACTAAAACCGTATAAGGGAGTACTCATCCCGCCTCCATATTCGATATGGTATCCGCGAGGGAAGTCAAGTTTTTTATTATCGAGCCACCACGGTGAATACACATGAATACCGCCAACCCCATCTTCATTGTAACGTTTCCTGTTGAAAAGACTTGGCAAGTAGCCGGCCATGGATGCACCTGTTGAATCATGCAAGTATTTGCCTACTACATTGCTTGAATTGGCAAGTCCATTGGGATGTCTTTGTGATTTAGAATTTAACATAAGCCTCGCAGTTTCGCAAGTGCTGGCAGCCAGTACTACAATCTTGCCATATACTTGAAATTCTTCCATTTTTATTTTATCAACATATGAAATGCCAGTTGCAAGTCCTTCTTTATTAGTTAAAACTTCTCTGGCCATTGCATTGGTTACCAGGTCCACATTACCTGTTAATATTGCAGGTTTCACTAAAACGGATGAAGACGAGAAGTCGGCATATATTTTACAACTGCGGTTGCACTGACCGCAATAAAAACAGTTGCCTCTTTCGCTGTTAATCGCTTTGGTTAAGATTGACAGTCTTGAAGGAATTACTGGAATGCCTGACTGCCCTGCCGCTTTTTTAATAAAGAGTTCATGCAACCTGGGTTTGGGTGGAGGCAGGAAGTATCCATCGGGGTCATTTGGAAGTCCTTCATTTGTGCCAAAAACACCAACGAGTTTATCGAGGCGGTCGTAATACGGTTTGATGTCATCATAAGAAATGGGCCAATCATCTCCCAGGCCATCTCTGCTTTTTTTTTTGAAATCATCTGGGCCAAAGCGAAGGGATATTCTTCCCCAATGATTGGTACGGCCGCCGACCATCCTCGCGCGCCACCAGTCCCACTGCGTGCCCTCTGTTTTTGTGTAAGGCTCGCCATCTATGTCCCATCCCCAAAAAGAAGCATCAAAATCGCCGAAAGGACGATATTTTGTGCTTGCTCCCCGTCTAGGCGATTCCCATACATTTTTTAATTGTGATGAATGGAGAGCAGGATCATACATCGGCCCCGCTTCAATTAAGCACACTTTCAATCCCGCTTTTGCCAGTATATAGGCCGACATGCCACCACCGGCTCCGGAACCTACGATTACTGCATCATACATTTTTGATTGTTTTTTGATCTGCAAATTTCCCATATGACATTTTTTATCATGCCTTAAGCAATGACAGGTGAATTTAAATTGAATCAATAGAAGTAAATTAATAAATATACTACAATCTTAATCCCTGATATTTCAATGAAATGTTGCAACCCTTCATATCTAAATATGGAATCTGTCAGTAAATTTTCTAAATTTTTAGGTAGGCATTTTCGAATATAAGCACCTCTTATGTTTCAACAACCTTCAACTATTTCAATAACACATAAAATCGAAAAGTCTTTCAATGTTAACAAGCGACCCTGTTCATAAAATGTTTTCATTTCATGCATTTCTCAAAGTTTAATGTAAAATGTGGCTCGCGGACATTTCCTCTGTTACTTTATTTCCAAACGTATCAATCGCTTCAATAGCAACATTATAGAAACCAAATTTCTTTTCTGGTACTATATTACTAAACACATTAGCTGACCCCGCTTTGCCTCCTGTCGTCTCGTCATCCTGTAAATCAATTTCAAATTTTTCCTTTGGATTATTTTTTTTCGTGAATATTACTTTAACAGATTTAATCTTTGAACCATCATATAATTTTACGAGGATACAATTGTCTCCCAGCACTTCAAACCAACCAATTTGTGGAGGAGTGCTATCCTTACCGTTTACCTTAAAATTAATTTTTACCTGTTTTCGGATATGTAATGGATAGTCGGGAAGCCAATACTCTGCAAACAACTCAATTTGATGATTATCCGGACAATCTGAAGATATTAAAGGGACATTATATTTTTCTGATTCACCAACATGATCAAAATCGCTCCATTTGTCAGCAAAACGAATATTTGCCCCAAAAGGATTAAGAAATTTATCAGAAAAATGCAAATTAGTACGCCAGTATTTATTCTGGTCTTTTACCAGTACCACAATTGATTCACCCGGATTTGCCCTGCCATCGCCATTACCATGACCCAAAAAAATTGTTTCGCTCTTAATGCCTCCTTGCGCAACAGTAAATGTTCTCCCATCAGCAATTACAAAATCTTTAAATTCCGGCAGGTCTTTTTTAATTGGTATCTCAAAATACTCAGTCCATTCATTTCTCTGCAGGTCATGGATTGTTAGTTTGAATTTAACTATCTCAATGCCATCTGTATTTACCTTAAAAATATATGGAATTTTACAAGTCTTAATGGCATTAATAGTAATATCCCCGAACGCGGTTTCACCATTTGATACACCTGTATTATTTTTGACGGATGACAGTGCTGCACTTACGTATTTACCAGTTGACATACCCTTATTTATTAAATGAATGGAAATAAGAACGTCTTTTCGACTGATTGCCCAACTCATATTTTCAATGATGACCGAGGCAATACATATATTAGGCTTATCCGTTTTTTTATTGATCCCAATTTCATGAATACTGCCACTTATTGTAATTTTTAATCGCCCTGAATTATCACTACGAATAGTTCGCTGAAGTGTTTTTAGACTTTTAGTATCCACATCGTTAATGATGTAAAACTGGTTTTTTTCATACACTGCAGGAGTCAGCACAGCTACTTCAACAAAAGGCATTAACTCACCATCCGGAAGGAATTCCCGAACAGAACACTTGAATCCTCTATTGTCGACATTCTCGATAATTGTTAAACCGGGGACCGTTCTGTTAGAGCTTACCTCATACCCCCAAACTGAAAAGTCAGGATAAACATCAATATGTGACCACTTCTGAGGTTTCGCAATAGGATTTCGAAAAGTGTTCATGAAAGATTCGAACATTTCCCCCAAACCACAAGTATTGTGGTCTGAATTATAGATTTTGCATTCAAAATTGTCCATCACTTCCTCCCAGATTCGGGTAAGGTCAGCATTATAACCTCTTATAAAATCATTATCACCTGTATTCAGCCGTACCTTTACACCTCCATAATTTTTATACATATCTGAATGGCGATATGTAACCGGAAAATCCCTGGGACCTACAATAAATTCAGTAGAACCACAGAAGCTTCCAATAGCTGAAAATAAATCAGGATATTTTCCTCCTATCCAATAACTTGTGAATCCACCCATTGAAAGACCCGTTATTGCCCGATGACCTCTGTCCTTAATAGTTTTATAATTTTCGTCGATATAATTAATAAGTTCCGGAAAATAGATGGGAAATTGCCGGTACGTTTCCACTGGTTCAATATTATATGGAGCGACGTAATATTTTTCCTGTGCACCCCTGTCATATCCATCAGATTTAACGACAATAACTTCGTTAATCTTAACAAAATTAGCAATATTGTCACCATGGTTTTCTTCTCCCTTATCATATTCAGAATACACATTCCCGCTACTTCCGAAATAACGCTGACTCCAACCGTGCAAAAAATAAATAACCGGGTACCTTTTTGCAGGATTTTCGTAGTACCCCGGAGGTAAAAAGATCCGGAAATTTCTAACTTCTCCAAACACATTGCTATAATGCCTGGAATCAATAATAGTGACATCGCCCGCAAATAAGGAACTGGCATCTAAGGTTAGGGATAAAAATAATATGCCAATGCCAGCAACTGATATAAGGCTGGATTTTTTTAATCTCATCTTGTAGCTTTTCATATTAATCTTTTCGAGGAAATTAATTGTTAAATAAATATTTTCAATCTGAAAAATTTTTCATTTCACTTAGGCCATTAATCCATTTATTTTCCGCTCTGTTATAATTTTTCATAATCTTAAAAATCGAATGCATTTTATTTGCTATGAGCTTTTATAATCTGGATAAGGTCATTATTCTTTGCGACAATAATTCCCTTAGCTTTATTTTTACCTAAACGAATTGAATTTAATTGTCTAACCTCTCCCCCTATTATTAATCCGCTTTGTAATGAGGGTACAGGTTCAAAGTTACCCTTCCCATCCCCCTTGAGATAAAGGCCTATGCCGGCATCGTTTCTGGGAGTTTCCGGTTCAAAACCATATTGATTACCTGCAATTACCAGATCCAAATTACCATCACCATCAATATCTTCCGCTAACATGGTATTCACTGAAGAAATCTGCGCCATTTTAGCTAAAGGATGAACTTTGTAAGCGCCATTATTAGTGTTTTCAAAATAACAGGTTGCAAAATTGTTGGCTTTATAATTCAATGTATTCTTTAAATTATCCGCTCCATATACATCGGCTAGTGTGGCCTTACCAAAAAGGTGATAAGTAGGAAATTTCTGTTTAATAAAAGGGAGTTGACTATAGGAACTTACATATCCACGCAAGGGGTAAAGCGTGTCATTATTGTAATAACCCATAACAATATCTAATGTCCCATTATTATCAAAATCTTTTGAATATATTTTAAAAGGGGCATTTTTCCTTGCTTTATACCTGCTATTCAATCCTAAATTCCCTCCTGCCAAATCGATATCACCATCATGATCGAAATCTGCAGCTATAACACAATTCCACCAACCGGTTTCCTGTAACCCGGCCCTATCGGGCTTTTCTTCGAATGTATTACCGCTGTTTTTAAGCACTTTGATTGACATCCATTCTCCCACTACGATTAGGTCTGATTTCGCATCGCCATCAACATCCGCAAAAACACCACCTGTAACCATCCCAATATTCTTAAGCTGCGGGGCAACTACAGAAGTTACATCCACGAACTTGGTCTTACCCGGCTTGCTATCATTTCTTAATAAATGGCTGGATGCCGGGAGAGGATATTTGCCAGGTACTTGACGGCCTCCAACAAACAAGTCCATATCGCCGTCCCCATCATAATCGGCCGCTGCAATACATGAACCACTTTCTGTCATATCAGGCAAAGCGTCCTTTATTTTTTTAAAATGGCCCAACCCCTCATTTAAATAAAGCCTATCCTGTAAATATGGAGATCCTTGCTCATACTCATTACTTCCGCTAACAACGTACAGATCGAGATCACCATCTTTATCAGCATCAAAGAATGCAGCATTAACGTCTTCGCAATTACAATCCGCTGACCAAGGCTGGCTATCGGACATTCTAAAACCATCCTTTGTCTGGTTATAAAGTTTCCCACTATAACCTTTCGCCCCACCAATAAAAAAATCTTCCAAACCATCATTGTTTACATCACCTACTGCCATCGCCGGTCCCAAATCAGACATTTTATGAGGTAATAACCTTTCCCTGCCAAAATCATTAAATTGATTTTCT
>JBDTWP010000209.1:0-11709 GCA_040006615.1 Ferruginibacter sp. | reverse complement strand
AAAATTACAGGCATGATTAAAAAATTTACAGTGAGGCTTTTCGCTTTGAATCATAAAAAGGGCTGCCATTAATCCGGCAGCCCTTTTTACGGTAATTGAACATCAGCTTTGGGGCAATGATACGGCATCAATTACATGAATAATGCCGTTCGTTGCTTTTAAATTAGTTGCAGTAACAATTGCTTTACCGCCCTTTTCGTCAATTAATACCACTTTACCATCTTCAACTGAGGCAGTTAACTTTCCACCTGCCACTGTGGTAAGTACCGCCTTTCCTTTTCCCTGTTTAATCGCCGCCAGCACCGCTTTTGCATCAAGTGTTCCGGCTACTACGTGGTAAGTAAGAATACCTGCAAGCTTGGCTTTGTTTTCAGGCTTTAGCAAGGCCTCCACTGTTCCGGCGGGCAACTTCGCAAATGCATCATTGGTTGGTGCAAAAACCGTAAAAGGGCCCTTGCCTTTTAATGTATTCACTAAGCCTGCTGCTTTAACAGCAGCTACCAATGTTGTGTGGTCATTTGAGGCTGCAGCCACATCCACAATGTCTGAACCTTTTTGTGCGCTTGCATGCAAGGTAAAAATTCCCGCAGCAAGCATTAAGGCGATCTGTTTGATTGATTTCATGTTTTTATTTTTTTGATTTGTTTTGAATAAAACAGCATTTGCTGTGAAAGGTTCCGGTTTATTTTACCTTAACATTTTTATAACATCGCACCTTTGTTGTTTAGATGTATTTAAGAAATTAAAAGATAATCTTACACCGCTTTGTATAGGTGAACGCAGGGTATGAACAGCTCCTGTTGTGTAACGATTAATTTGGAAATCTGATTATACCGCTTTATCAAAATGCACTGATCTGTTTTGGGGTGTATGCCATTTTCCAAAAAGTTCTTCCACTTTTTGGAAACGATACTTAAAAATTTGGCTGAGTTGCTTTTCCACAAAAATTGAATTGGCAATATTTCCCAAAATGCCAAGCGGATTGCGGTAATGGACAATGTCTGTCATTTCAACGCCGCCATCTATTTGTCTAAAGTGATGCTGATGGTGCCACAACTGGTAAGGACCAAAGCGTTGTTCATCTACGAAATATTTTTTGTCTTCCACGTGTGTTATTTCTGTCATCCAGTAGATGGAAATTCCCGGAATGGGTTTCACTTTGTATTCAATAATCTGCCCCGGATACATTTTGCCTCCATGATTTAGTGAAATAATTTTGAAATCCATTTCAGGAGGCGTAATGTTCTGCAGATTTGCCGGGTTGCGGAAACAATCCCAGGCAGTATCAATATCCAAAGGGATGTTTTGTATTGTTTTTAAAGAATAGGTTGACATGAAATTATTTGCTCTTTGAAATTAATATCTGTGTTATGTCGTTTATATTTGTTGCCCATTCACGTAGCAGGGTGCTGTCCACCGGTCATAGATGTCTTTGTTAATTTGTGCGTTAATAACAGAGTAGGTCATTTAAAGTTCATAAAATCTCTCTTTTATTTTAAAAACTTCATTTTATGAAAACAGTTTAACAGAATTTTATTTAGAAAGATATTGATTAAACAAAACAGCGGCTGACAATGCAGCCGCCGTTATGTGATCAGGCAAAAATGAAAAACTTACTCTTTAAAATTCTGTTTAAAATTCAATACATTTCAGGAATTCATTTTTCCTGCTTTCATTTTTAAAAGAGCCGCCATAAAAAGCAGTGACAGTGCCGGATGTATTGTCTTCCACACTCCGGCTGGCCACACACAAATATTTGGCATCAATCACCACCTCTACATTATCGGTGCCCAAAACTTTCTGAAGTTCTTTACCAAACTGCGTTAAACAGATTCTCATTCGCCTATTATTACCTTCCGTAATTGGGGTAAATTATGTTCAGGCGCAAGTAAAGCCGGGTATCCTTTATGCAGTCACCGGCAATGGCATTAAAGATACCTCACGGCTTTTTGGTACTAACCACTTAATTAATGATTCACACCTTAATGAAACAACGGCAGTTCCAAATGGAGTTAACGGGACCAGATGGTTTGGAGGAGCAATTAAGTATGCCCTGCTGTAGATATCAGGGCATCAAATGAACCTGCTTGCCTGAATAAATTTTCTATTGATTCCGTTGAGGTAATATCTGCCTGAATGTCTCCACCTTTGTCCGCCACTCTTATTATTTCATGCTCCTTTTCAAATGTTACAGTTATCAATTGAAATGCGAAGTATGTAAATTTATTTAAACCTGTAGTATAATTTATAATAAATTTATTTTGATTTTAAGACATTATGCAGCATATGTTAGTTATATATTATTCTATTTACCCGCTACCAGTGTTATTGCCACATTGCCTCTCTTGTGACCTTGTTCTACGTATCTGTGAGCTTCAACTATTTGTTCTAAAGGATAACTTCTATCCAGAACAGCTTTATAGAATCCTTTCTCAATGAGTTCTTTAAGCAAAATGATATCATCAGTTTTCTGTTTAATTACTCCTGATATTACTTTTTGGCTGCTTGTCATAGAAGTCCAAACTCCTTGTAATGTCTGTGAAAGTCCGGTAGATCCTAAAAGCAATGTTCCCTGTTTATTTAATGATTTGATGCTTTCGGAAAACGATAGCTTATCAACCGTCACAAAAATTACATCATAGGTTTCTCCGTTTTCGGTAAAATTTCCCTTCCCATAATCAATTACTTTATCTGCTCCAAGCGATTTTACCAATTCCGTATTGGAATTACTGCAAACCCCCGTAACCTCTGCTCCAAAATGTTTTGCGAGTTGAACAGCCGCAGTTCCCACTGCTCCCGATGCTCCATAGATCAGAACTTTTTGTCCGCTCCCGATATTTGCTTGTCTGAGGAAATGTAATGCAGTAGTTGCTCCAAACGGAATGGTAGCCGCCTCCTGGTGACTAATATTATTCGGCTTAATTGCCAATATCCCATCTTCGGGAAGGCATTTGTACTCAACGTATGCACCAAAACCCATTCCTGTTGCCCCAAAAACTTTGTCACCTGTTTTAAACTTCCTTACATTTTTTCCAACTGCTTCAATTTCTCCGGATAGAACCCCGCCTAAAATATTTATTCTCGGTTTCGTCAATCCAAAGAATAATCTTACAGCCCATGGATCTGCCTTCCGCAAACGAACATCACCCGAATTTACAGCTGTCGCAAAAATCCGAATCAGTATTTCATTGTCTTTGGGAATCGGTTTTTGTACAACTTCAATACGGAGTACCTCTGGTTGTCCGTATTCCATATAAACTGCTGCTTTCATATTAAAGTTTATAATGTTGATTGTTAAGTAATTTATTGTCTTTGTATCTTTAAGTAGCTCAGGCATTGGCCATCTGATAACAAACGCCCGGTAATTGATCATTCAGCAGATGCGCTTTGTGGGTTAATTGTGCCGACTTTGCCCAGGCTTCTCCAAAAGGCATAAACCCGGTTGTTGCCATAAACCTTCTATCCCGGGTCCCCGGCCAAAAATGAATATCTTCCTCAGCCCGGATTAATTGCGCAGTAATTCTAATCTTATCACCCGATAGCCGGACACTGCCTTCCAGGATTGCTGTCACGTTTAGTTCGCACCCGGTTTGCTTGATGGGAACATTTTTACCTTTAAAAAAGAAGGAAGAAGTCCTTGACGTTACTTGTAAGTTTTTTATTTTGGCCAATGCATTGATGATTTCTTCGGTAATGCCATCACTAAAATATTCATTTTCTTTACTTGCACTCATACTTACAAAGGGAAGTACCGCAATTGTTTTATTGATTGCTTTTTTTATTTCTCCCTGGTGTAATCCGTGTTGTTGCTGAAACACTTCGCGGTGCCGTGTCCTTACCTTTATAGCAATTTTTTCATCTCCCTGCATCAAAGCAGTATATCCCACAATATCAGTAAACATGACTGCTGCAAGCTGGCGCACCTTTTTCTTGTTCATGGAGTTATCTTTTAGAACTATCTAAAGCTCACCAATGGTAAAAACTTTCGAATAAGCGATATTCGATGTACTTCAATCCAATTAAAGATATGAAGATTATTAGAATGTCACGCCTCAATAACTTGCTGAAGCTCCGATTTTGTAAGGGCACTGTAGGGATTCAGCAGCCATATCATAACCCACCAGATCACCAAGGCAATAGATGGCATCGGCTTTTTGTTCTTCTATACTTTTAAGACAAGAGAGTAATGCAGGAAGGTTTGCATGAATGTCGGAGAATAATGCAATTTTCGTTTATTATTATTTATGCTATTACGGGTTTTGTATAATATTTTCTTCTGATCCAAAACGCTACATTTACCAATGCTATCAAAGCAGGTACTTCTACGAGGGGGCCAATTACACCGGCAAATGCTTCTCCACTGTTGATGCCAAATACGCCGATGGCGACTGCTATGGCCAGTTCAAAATTATTGCCGGATGCGGTAAAGGCAATAGAAGCACTTTTGGAATAATCTGCGCCCATTTTTTTGCCAATTAAAAAACTCACTAAAAACATGATGACAAAATAAATTACCAGCGGGATGGCGATTCTTACTACATCCATTGGAATTTGTACGATCAACTCGCCTTTTAAACTAAACATGATAACGATGGTAAATAACAAAGCGATTAATGTAATGGGAGAAATGAAAGGAACATATTTTGTTTGAAACCATTGGTCTCCTTTCAGTTTTATTAATACATACCTGCTGATAACTCCGGCAGCAAAAGGAATGCCCAGGTAGATACCGACACTTTTTGCAATCTGGCCAATGGTGATATCTACGTCGAGGCCCTTCATACCAAAGACAGGTGGCAGGACAGTTATGAAAACATACGCATACACACTGTATAGCAATACCTGGAAAACACTGTTCAACGCAATTAAACCTGCTGCATACTCCCTGTTGCCATCTGCCAGTTCATTCCATACCACTACCATGGCTATGCAACGGGCTAATCCGATCAGTATCAATCCGATCATATATTCGGGATACTCCTGCAAAAATGTGATAGCTAAAACGAACATTAGGATGGGGCCAATTATCCAGTTTAATAATAAAGAGGCGCCCAATATTTTGGTGTTCTTAAAAACTTCGACCATTTTCTCGTATCGTACTTTAGCCAAAGGCGGATACATCATGAGTATTAAACCAATTGCCAGGGGAATATTGGTAGTGCCCGAAGAAAATGAGTTTATAAATCCGGATGAAGAGGGAATGAAATATCCTACAGCAACGCCGATCGCCATTGCTAAAAAAATCCATAGGGTTAAGTACCTGTCGAGGAAGCTTAATTTCTTTCTTTCGTGTGCCGGGGCACAATTGTTTGCTGACATTAAATATTATTTTTATCCATTGGTTTATTGCAATATAACGATCGAACAAAATAAAAAAAATCAACACAGCACTCATCCTTTAGTTTATACGCAGGCAGGGCGAGGATTTACTTACTATCCTGATATTGGTTCTGTCAATAGGTTGATTGGGGTATAAAGTATCCAATACCTGTTGCATTGCCAAAGCACCTGCTACAAGTCGATCACATAGATGTCCATGAAATTTTCCAAGGTCTTTCAGGCGAATTGTTTGCTGATGTATTAATCTGCCTTTAGAAAAATATGTATCAAGAACTCTGAAAGAAACCTGTTTGCTTGTAGTGAAGGCATTCAGCAGTAGCAACAATAGTCCCGTTAAAATTAATTTCATATAAATTTCAGGTAAATATTTATGTAGTATAGTCCGGTTAGTATAAAAGTTATTCCAGCTACTACTCTCATTACTTTTTCCACTTTTTGAATGGCTCTAAAATAAGTGCCTAGTTTTTCCATACTGTAAGCAATTACAAAAGCAAAGAAGATTACCGGCAAACCAGTGCCAACAGAAAATACTACCGGTATAATCAATCCCGCAGGTGATGACAAAGTCATCGGTAAAAGCATACCAAAAAACAAGGCGCCACTATAGGGGCAGAATGCTAAAGCAAATACCGCTCCTAATAAAAATGAACCCAGTAAACCTTTGTCTTTAAATTTATCGGTAAGCTTTTCGGTTAAATTACCTTTTGATAAAAAATTAAGTTTGATAACACCCAACATTACCAGGCCAACTATGATCATTACGGGGCCAATATATTTTTCGCCACTGCCCTGAAACAATTTTGCCACCTGGAATTTACTGGCACCAAAATAAATTATAGCTGCCAGTGCTGTGTAAGTCAGCATGCGACCCAGGGTGTATAATAAACCACTGAGGATTACTTTACGTTTATCCGTGATGGTCTTGGCAATAAAAGCGGTGGCAGTAATATTGGTAGCAAGCGGGCAGGGGCTGATAGCCGTTAATAACCCCAATGCAAATGCTGCCAACAACGGGGCCTCCCGGTTTTGGGCAAGGTCAGTTAACCAATCCATTATTATTTTTTATAAATTCTTCAATAAATTTCTTCAGGTCAGTGTCAAATTTTGTCTCATTGCCGGCAGTTAAAAAGGCAAAATTAGTTAACTCCTTTTTCTTACCGGTGGCAGGATTGTATAAAAACAATGCTGTCCCCGTTGCCTGAAATTGCTCAGCAGATTTTTTATTTTGTTTATCATCTACATTTACCAGTTTAAAAGGCACATTTCTAAAATAGCTGGCGAGCGTAGCCCTGGTGAGTTTTTCAATTTTTACACAGGTGACACAACGGTGCTCTGAGTGAAATTGTATCACTTCAATTTTAGCTGCGATAGCATTTGTTTGTTGGATATTTGTTTGCGCCTCAGTATTGCAGGCAATAAACAGCAATGTAAAAATTGCAGTTATGGATGTAATGAATCTTTGTTTCATGTTTATTTAATTTTAAGATGAGCGTATTTTAAGATGACAGCTGTTTGCCCGGCATGATAAGCCGTATGAGTAGTAATTCTACCCAATGCTTCGGCAAGGGTTCTGGTACCAAACTCTGCCGTTGTGATGCTTTGAGGCCAGTCTTCTTCCTTCATTTGAAGGATGGATTGCTGTAATACAGTAGCAGACTGATTAGTATAACCTTTCAATGATGTAAAGTTTGTCCATTCACCGGTATCCTTTTGTGCAATGATTGTTTTAGCATAAACCTGTAAATCCTTAAGTTTAAAAACATTTTTAGCAAATAACATCTCTGCATCTCCAATGTGACGGATTAAAAAACCAATGCTGTTGGGTGAAGGTGATAGCTTTTTAGACAGATCATTTTCAGTTACCATTTCCAATAGTTTGGTAAGCCGGGTTCTGCCTTCAGCCCAAAGAGCTAATAAATTTGGCGCTCTCATTTTTTAATTATTAGTCGGTTACACTTTTAGTTTTTAATACTGCTATTAATTCTTTCTCGGGAAAGAAACCTTCGTGCCTGAAAAACTCATTACCATTCTCATCTAAAAAAACCTGCGCAGGGATTCCGTTTATTTTATAGACATCACCGAATGGTTTTCCTTCCTTCGTCCAAACATCATAAAATATTATTTTTATCTGTGTGCCATATTTTGCCTCTATAGATTTAATAACCTTTTGCATTTCCTTACATGGGATACACTTTACAGATCCCAATTCAATAAAAGTGACTTTATATTTCTTTTCGGTTGCAACAACTTCCTTTGCAGGCTTGTTTTGGATTTTTGCATTGTTACATTTATTTGCAGATTGGCTGCAAACTGTAAGTGAAAGCGTTACTAATAACAGCAATAATATTGGCTTACTCATGATGTTGATTGTTTTTTTTTTTTTATTTTACTGAAACATCCGCCGAATGAATCCACAAAAATTCTATCTGGGTTTACCTCCCTTTCACCTAAGGCTTTTCTTGTTGCAGTAATTTTATCCCTGGAACCAGCCAGGTAAATTTTGGATATAGTGCATATTGATTTGTTTTCATGATTTATTTTTTATAATATCCAATTGAATAAATACCCGGATAAAACCATAAAGAATGCAATGGTGCCAAAGTAGATAGCAATCAGCTGCCAGCTCATTACTTTTTTCAGGAGCATGGCTTCCGGCAATGACAATCCAATTACACCCATCATAAATGCAATGGCCGTACCCAATGGAACACCCTTTACCACCAATACCTGTACGATTGGTATAACTCCGGCTGCATTGCTATACATGGGTACACCCATGATCACTGCAAGCGGAACTGCATACCATTGTCCTTTATTAATATAATGTTCAAAGAAACTTGTTGGTAAAAAACCGTGCATGGCACCACCAATAGCAATACCGACAACTATGTAAAGGGAAACGCCTTTTACAATATTAAAAGCTTCTTTTATTATCGAGGGAAACCGTTGTGCAAGGGTTAATTTCTCTTCTTTTAATTCCTCCTCCGTATGAGCATTGGCAATTAGTCCCTTTACCCAGGGCGAAAGATATTTTTCCAATTTAAGTTTACCCAACGTAAAGCCTCCGAGTATGCCCAATACGATACCTGTAGCTACATACAGTGTTGTAACCTTAAATCCAAAAGCTCCGGCAAATATGGCAATCGCCACTTCGTTTACCAATGGAGCAGTAATGAGATAGGTGAATGTTATGCCCAGGGGGATACCTCCTTTTACAAAACCAATAAAAAGTGGAACTGAAGAACAGGAACAAAAAGGAGTGATAACTCCAAATGTGGAAGCAAATAAATATTCCAGGCCATACATTTTATAGCGGCTTAAATAATTGCGGATTTTATCCACGGGGAAATAGGAGTTTACTATGCCCATTACTATTGTAATCATAAACAGCAAAACAAATATTTTCAATGTATCAAATACAAAGAAATTCATCGCCTCACCTAAATGACTTGAAGCCGATATGCCAAAGACTGTATAAATGAGCCAGTCAGCAAAATATTGTAACCAATTGAACATAATAATAGTTATAAATTAGCAACAAGCAGAGCCATCACCATTTGGTGAATCGCAACAGGATGATTTATCTTTTGGAGCAGTTGTACCGCAACAACCAATATCAGTATTTGTACCTGTAACTGTTGTGGTATCACCTTTTGTTATGAATCCCTTTTGTACCCAGCGAATAATACCGTGCTGCATATTCGCCACTTTTAAAGGGTCGTATCCATTGTTTATTAAAAAGCCAGCAGCCCTTAAACTTCTACCACCACCACGGCACACCATTACTAATTCTTTATCGAGTGGTAACTCTTTGAAACGTGTTTCAAATTCACTCAGCGGGATATTTACAATATTGGGTACATTATAAGCCAGTTGCTCAACTTCATCCTTTTCTCTCACATCTACTAAAATTGCGCCTCTTTTTATCCATACTTGTGTAGTGGTAGGGCAAATTTCATTTACCAGTGTTTGTTTTAATTCCATAATATTTCAGAGTTATATGTGTGTGCTAAATTTTATACATCTCTGTAGTTACCAGCTCTTTATTCTTTTTTAATTCTGGTTTGTTTTTTGCTACCTACTCCTTCACATCGGATACCTGCGGCTCCCAAGAAAAAGAATAAGGTGGGCTTTTCGTAATAACAATTTCAGATTTGTAGGTATGCCTTTTCATCCTGTATCACATAGTTTACATACGTTTTCACAACATAAAATTTAATGTGACAGTAATTCTTTAATTTCCTTTATATCTGCCACCCGGCCTTTCACTTTAGCCACATCATCAATCATCAATACCGGTGTAGTAAGTACATTGTATTTCATCATTTCTTCAATGTCTTCAATCTTTTTAACCGTGGCTTCAATACCTGTTTGCCTGATCGCTTCGAGTACATTGTTGTAAGTGGTTTTGCATTTGGGGCAACCAGGGCCTAATACCTTTATATTTTTCATTGTCTTAATTTTATTTGCAAAATTATCAGTTGTTCGTAGTTCGTAATTCGACGAACATCGTGGTTAAATTTTTTTCTACTTTAAAACATCATTCAATAATTTCTTAGCTACTTTCCAGTTATAACGGTTAATACAATACTTAACGGTGGGTGGAGTAATATCACCCTGGATAAGGCCGGCAGCCTTTAATTCGTTCAGGTGCTGTGACAAGGTTGATTTTGCTATCGGTAGTTCTTCTGCCATATCACCGTGATAGCAGCACGTCTTTGAATTGAGTAACTGTAAAATAGCAATACGTACCGGATGCGCCAATGCTTTGGCAAAACGTGCGGTTTGTTCCTGGTCTTTTGAAAAATAATCTGATTTGGATGCTATTGGCATGATAAATAGTTATTCGCAAATGTACGAACAATAATTTAAATCCTAAGGGTTATTTTTAAGATTTCAGCGAAAATTACAAAACATAGGGTGGAAATCATTTCGAATGTGAATGGACAGGATATGGAAAACCAGTTATCTTTATCAGTCGCGAAATAATACCGGTTTGTAAGATATCCGGGGCTGCTACTTACCATAGAAGCATTCGGGAATTGCATGAGTATGGATATATAAGGTATGTGCCCTCTTGCAATCATTTTTTGGGGAGTTTGGTGTATATCTGAAGCACTCTGGTTAATTTCGCAACATGAAGTATATTTAAAAAGGCTTTGAGGATAAAATCTATATTATTTTTCTTAATGTATTAATTTCCCAAAGTTGTAATCATTCAGATACCAGCTTTGGGAAAATTTGAAAGTATTGAATTAGCCATAAGCGTAGAAATTAGAACGCTCAACGACGATTATTTAAAGGGATCATGAATAATGAAGTAGCTGCAGTAAAAGTGCTGATGACTCCTTTCTGTTGACGCAAGATTGAGACTTAGAAAATGAGCGTTGGCATCTTGTGCTATAGATATAAAAGTTGCCTTCAAGCATCTAATATTTAAACTAAATATCAGTTAGGTATGAATCATTTCAAAACTTATATCTATAAAAAAGATTTTCAAGTCATATTTCTAAAATAAAAGATAAATTGTGGACAATGAATTCATAAATCTTGGTCAGTAAATTTTTCTGAATTGCTTAAACAATAATTATAAGCTAATCAAATTTGAATGCAAAGTAAAATGCCAAGTTAAATAATTACAGTGTTGGTTGGTATTTATATGAAAAATATCAATCGCCAAGCCAATTTAGTTTTTTTTGAAGTTGTTCAGCTGCTTATTGCTGATATTTTAATACCTTCAAACCCTTTTCCAATACCTTATTTAAATCATTACAAAAACAAAGATTAAAGGAAGTGCAAACCAACTAGTTAAAGGCCCATGCATATGCTTGATTACAAAAACCTAAGGAAGTGTTCAATGAAATGATGCTAACGCAAGTAGCATAAAATGTTTTACTTGTGTGTACGTTGATTGGAAACCTCGCCGAAGAAACAGGCTTTCGAAGAATAAGCGGAGGCGATAAAAAGCCTCCTTCGTTTGATAAGTTTGGGCACCTATACGAATATCTTTTTTAAAACCAAAAATGAGTTTCCAAAGCAACTTACATTAGCAAAAGCGTTGCAATAGAAATTTTAAATCGCCAACAGTTAAATCATTAGGGGGTGGTTTATTATATTTTACTAAACATTTTTTATCGCTTATAAGATTAATTTAAATAAACACAATGAAAAATTCAAGAAGAAGATTTTTTAAAAAAGCGAGTACGGGAATTTTAACCTTTGGCCTTGCATCTGTAAGCGTTCCCGATGGCCTTCTTGCACTAAGCAGGAAAGTGACAGATATTAAAGAAGATAGATTCAAGGTTGGGATTGCTTATTGGACATTTGTCAAATTCAAATTGGAACCTGCATTAGAAATGACACAAAGGG
>JBDTWP010000208.1:0-11711 GCA_040006615.1 Ferruginibacter sp. | reverse complement strand
AATTGATAATTGATAATTGATAATTTTTTCAATGCATGAAGTATTCGTTGTTGTTAATTGTTAATTCGGATAATTCGGATAATTGATAATTGATAATTGATAATTCGGATAATTGATTTAACAAGTTATTGTTTAAATACGATCGAAAAATTACTTCCCGTTGGTGTATTATCTGTAATAAGAATATTTGCATTGTGTTGTGCGGCAATTCTTTTTGTAAGAAACAACCCCAGGCCTGTGCCCTTTGCTCCTTTTGTGGCTTTGTTCCCAATCCTGTAAAATTTTTCAAAAACTTTCTTCTTTTCCGCCGCGTCAATTCCTTTTCCCTCATCTTTAACGGTCAGGATTATGAGTTTGTCCTGCTCGTGCAGGATAATTGCCACGGCAGATTCTTTAGGTGAATATTTGATAGCGTTATCGATTAAATTATTAACCGCCATCTGCAACATCAGTAAATCCCCGTTTATATAAATATTGTCGCTCCGTTCAAGATGAAAGTTCCTTTGCGGGTATCGGTTCATAAAATCATCCACGCAACCGGATACCAGGTCAGAAAGATTTATTTCTTCCTTTGTTATACTATGACCCCCTGCCTCCATTTGGGATGCCAGTAACATATTATTGCACAAGGCATTTAACCGGTTAGCCTCCTGGATGGTATTTTGAATAAGCCGCTGTTGCTGGTCAACTTCTAATTTTCGTTTTTGTAAAGTTTCCAAATTAAGTTTTGCAATGGCTATGGGCGTTTTTAATTCATGTGTAATCGCCATCATAAAATTTTGTTGTTGCAGACCCGACTTAAACTGCTGTTTTACTGCCCTGAATATAAAAACAGCACCCGCCAGAATGAGTAATAAGAAAATGCTCCCCTCTCCTATGTACTGGGTGGTTTTCCTTTTTTCAATATTGGTTATTTTCATTAACTGGCTATTGTATTGCGGATCACCGGGCTTTAATTGGGATAATTCATATTCAGCCATTTGCCGGTTTTGCTGATTTAAAGCAATGAACCAATATACCAATGCCGCTATTATGTAGGATAGCACGAACCAGTAAACAAGAAAGATAAACCGTAAACGTTTTGTTTTATAAGATGAGAATGGCATAGCGGTGAAAGGTTAAACGTAAAGGGGAGTTTTTGAATGAGGGATGAGTGAGGGCCAGTCACTCATTACTCATTACTTATCATTTCACTTTCTCTACCCTTACTCCCACGCTTAGTATTTCCGGTAAAGGATTTTCTCTCATGATTTGCGCAATTGAAAATTTATAGTTGCCGGTTTTGTTGAATTTAAAAGGCCCTTTGGTAATGGATTTGCGGAGTTCCCAGATATCATCCATCCCGGTACCTTCCCATCCTTCCGCATCTGTACCTAATACCAGCTCAAACCGCTGGTATCGCATTGTATCAGCCGGAGACTGTGATCCAATATTCAGCCAGACATTGTTATAGCGGTAGGCATCCGTATGCCTGATTACCACAAAGAGGTTGTATAGTGATAGGGTATCGCTGATTGTAAATTCAAAAACCGGTTGCAAACTATAGTGCCACTGGTGGCCGGGTATAGCAGTATTTTTTTCAAATACATCAATCTTAGAACAGGCAGTCAGCCATAAGGTTAAGGCTGCCAGGATGACAAAGGATGATTTATATGAATTCAACGTCACATAATAATTTTTACAAAAATAAAAACAGTTTTTCAAAACGATGATTGTTGAACCGGCCGGATTAATTTTACCCAGGGGGCGCGCAGGTTAACCCGGAAAACAAACTATATTTTGGTGCCTTAAAAAGGGAAAGCTATTCCCCTATGTTAACTGCTAAATGAATTTTATAATATGTTGAGAACCTGCTCTTTTGCTTTTTCCAGCTCATCCTTCATGGTTACTACGCATATTTGAATACCTGCATCGTATGCTTTGCTGCCGGTTGTATTTATTTCCCTCCCAATTTCCTGTATGATAAAAGCTAATTTCTTTCCCTTTGCATCATCACCATCCGCGAGCAGTGATCTGAAATATTCGCAATGCTGTTTTAAACGCACCTGTTCTTCATGTATATCAATTTTCTCAATGTAGTAGATCAATTCCTGTTCCAAACGATTGCCATCATAATTTTCCTTGCCAACATGCTGTTCGAGCAATTGTACAATTTCTTCCCTGATCCTTTTCATACGGTTGGGTTCCAGTTTTACAATTGCCTCTTCCTGTGCATTGATATTGTTGATTCGTTTGATCAGGTCATTTTCCAAACTGGCGCCTTCCTCTTCCCTGTGCTTGTTTAATTCAGCCAGGGCTATCAGCATTACTTTCTTAAATTCTTCAAAATCATTATCGTTCAACACATCATTGGTTGGAGTAACTACTTCCGGCAGGCGAAGCAAGGCACTTAACACAGAATTAGTATCTATATGTAATTCGCCCGCCAATGTTTCAATCTGGTGGTAATAGGCTTTAATTAAATCGGTATTGATGTTGACAGGTTTGGATGTGCCATTTTGTTTAATGGTGATCACGCAATCAATGGTACCCCTCACCAATTGTTCCTGCAAAATATTCCTGATGTCAAATTCGTATGGACGCAATAATGGGGGCAGGCGCAATTGCATTTCAAAC
Source organism: Ferruginibacter sp. (assembly GCA_040006615.1). Classification (GTDB taxonomy): domain Bacteria; phylum Bacteroidota; class Bacteroidia; order Chitinophagales; family Chitinophagaceae; genus Ferruginibacter. Next base: position 9,095 of record JBDTWP010000208.1, on the reverse strand, counting down.
TGCTTCCCATTGAGAGCCTTTATTTCTACCAGGAAGGTCTTGTCATTTACGGTTTGTTCAGCCCTGCCGAAGCCGGTCATGGATTTTAACATTTTTCAGTTATTATTTTTATAATAAGATATTTAATTTTCTACAAGGTAGCCGAAAAATTGTCAATCTTTTGCTTTAAGCAAATCATTTCTGCCTGGAAATAGAAAATGATACATTTCGTCCCTGGTTAAAATGCGCATTTCACCGGGCTGCAGGCCTTCGGCCGTACATTTTTCTATCCTGTACCTTATGAGCCGGAGTGTAGGAAAACCAACCGCCGCGGTCATTTTTCTGATCTGCCTGTTTTTACCTTCTGTCAGTACTATTTTCACCCAACTGGTTGGGATATTTTTCCGAAAGCGGATCGGTGGATTTCTTCCTGGTACCGGGGGAATTATTTTGAAAGAATTCGCCTTAGATTTTTTTGTACGGTACAACTTTCCATCCACCGTAATTTCAACACCATTTTGCAAATCCCTTAATGCCTCATCTGTTATTTCTCCCTCTACCTGCACCCAGTATTCTCTTGAATGTTCATAGCCGGGATTTAATAACGCATGATTAATCTTTTTGTCATTGGTGAGGATCAATAAGCCTTCGCTATCAAAATCCAGCCGGCCAACAGGGTATACATCCACAGGCAGATCAAAATAATTTTTCAGTGTCTTCCTTCCTTCACAGGAAGTAAACTGTGATACAACATGAAAGGGTTTATAAATGATACAGTAATAATCCAAGAGAGATAGATTAATCGATGAATGAAATGTTGCAAAGGTAATTGCAGAACAGATGTTTTTCACGGTTCAAAATAATAAAGCCCGGCATTTTGAAACCGGGCTTTATTACTTTAATGGGTTAGTAAGTACCTGGAAATAGAATTTCCATATACAATATTAAAAAGAAATTTTGCTATCGAAAAAAATATTTTTAATAATTTTATACACATTCCAATCCAGGTTGTGGATAAGGAACCGTTATCGGAGCGGCAATAACCGATTATTATGCGTGACATCCAATATCTCAATTACGGAAAAATAATCAACAATATTTTTACTCTTCCATGAAAGTATTGATTTCACTGGTATTACAGGGGAATCAATTTTCAGAGCCTTTTACAGGATCTTAAATATAAAGCTTCGGTCAAAGCGGGTGGGCTCCCCTTTATGGTCAATAATTTTATAATATTTTCATTTGAAAAAAGTGCATAAAAAAAATTGGAAGCAACCTCCGCTTTGCCAGTTTCAGGCAATATTTGTTTGTGTCGTCACTAAAAGCAAAGCGCAGTACCTTTGTAAAAAAATTAATGTATGCAATTTCCTGCTCCTGTTTCTATTACCTGGATAGCTGAATTTATCAATGCGGAATTAATCGGCAACAACAAAACGGAAGCAACCGGCATCAACGAATTACATAAAGTTGAAGCAGGTGACCTGGTTTTTGTCGATCATCCAAAATATTATGACAAATGTCTTAACAGCGCGGCAACATTTATCATCATCAATAAAAGGACCCTTTGCCCTGATGGGAAATCATTATTGCTGGTTGACAATCCATTTGAATCTTATTGCAAAATTGTCAATCATTTCAATCCGTTTACCCCCGCTGAAAAACTGGTGAGCGATAGTGCGATGATTGGTGAAGGAAGTTTTATTTATCCGAATACTTTTATAGGCCATCATGTACAGATTGGTAAAAACTGTATCATTTTTCCCAATGTAACGATCATGGATAATTGCATCATTGGCGATCATGTTATCATCCAGTCAGGCACCGTAATTGGCAGTGATGCATTCTATTATAACACTAAAAAGGACAGGGAAACCTGGTATAAGAAAATGCCAAGTTGCGGCAGGGTTATTATTGAAGATTTTGCAGAGATCGGGGCTGGTTGTACTATCGACAGAGGTGTAAGTAGTGACACAGTGATCGGCAGGGGTACCAAGTTTGATAATACCGTACACATCGGGCACGATACGGTAATAGGAAAGAATTGTTTATTTGCCGCGCATGTGGTAGTAGCAGGTTGTGTATACATTAAAGATGGAGTAACTTTGTGGGGGCAGGTAGTGGTAAACAAAACTCTTACTATTGGTGAAAATGCCGTGTTATTAGGCAGAACGGGTGTTAGCGGTGACCTTGAAGGAAATAAAACTTACTGGGGCGCACCGGCACAGGAAGCAGGCATTGTAAAAAGGGAACTGGTATGGATAAAAAGAATACCGCAGTTGTGGGAAAAAGTGATGAAGCCGCAACCGGCCGCCCCCAATGCCCCCATCCACTAAAGGGGTGTTATTTGAAGACTTCATTTTGTCCGGATGGAAAGTCTGCAAGAGGCTGAATGTTCCGGAACCCACCTTAGGGGGCGGGAGGGCTTTGATTGGGATGATAATCATACGGTACCATGTCTCCCATTTTATCCCATATCCAGTAACCGGTAATGGTGATATCATTCTGATCGAAATAATAACCGTTTTGTTCGATTCCAATAGATTCATTGGCAGCGATGGTAATTACAGATAGCTGAAATTTTTTAGGTCCACCCTCATTCTGTTCCAGGTAGCCAGGGTCTGGTTCTTCTTTGCTATACAATACCGCAATATCCGGTTGATTGGGAAATATGTCTACCATTAGAGTGCTGTCGTCTTTATGGTAATTTAATGCACCATAAAAATTTGACACTCTTACCGCAGTCTCCAGGTCATTTTTTTTTGCAACAAACTGTATTTCGAAACCCTCCTCCTTTAATGATTTATTATAAACACTGCGCATAAAATGAAGCATGGAACCATTGTATGCCTTTAACCGATTAATCTCCCAGGTTGTTTTTTGCAGGCTGTCGCCAGGTTGTAATTCCTCAAATAAAGGATAGCCTGTATAAATACCCGCCTCTGTCCCGTATTCATGCGTAAATGAATCAAGCGTATATTTTAACTTATAGCCCAATGCCAGGTTTACCATTTCAATGGGAGCCGTAGCCAATACCTTTAAACGGTTTCTTCTTTTATAAAAATAAAATTTCAATACCTCTTTATTGGTAATGGTACACCATTTACTGTTGGCCGTTCTGCCAACAAAATTTTCAAGAAAAAATACGCCATATTTTTCCCATCCGTCTTTTACTTCATTACTTGCCTTTACCACTACATCTTCCATCGCATTTTCTTTTTGTTTAAGTTCTATTATAATCTGTGCATCTTCAGCATCTGCCCTGGTGATACGCCTGCTGACTGTTTCGAAGCCGGTAAAAGTGATGATGAGGTCGTAACCACCATTGGCCAAATGGAGTGAAAAAACTCCATTGATATCGGTTGCGGTGCCTGTCGTAGTATTCTGGGCAAATACGGATGCTGCCTGCATGGGAGTTTTTGTCACGGCGTCAATTACTTTTCCAGTAATGGTATAGGTGGATTGAGTAAATCCCGAAACTGACAATAAGCTGATGATTAAAATGCAGGTGGTTTTTTTCATATTATTTTTTTTAGGTGGATTTTAAAGAGTTAAACAGAAGCATACTATGTTTGATGATACCCGCTAATAACATCGGGTAATTTTCCCATTTCGATTTTGTTATCTCCTGGTAACACATTAGCACATTAGCAAATAAGCTAATTAGCTAATTAGCTTCACGGCGAATGTATGCTAATGATTGTTAAGCTTTTGTTGCATTCGTGAACAAGTATCTGTAATGGTTTCTTCCAGGGCTCTGTAACGAAAACCGGGTAAAAACTCCGGGAGCTTGCTATTTTCATAATGTGTGTTTGCCAATGCAGTGCCGGCTGTTTCTCTAGTTATCAAAGGCTTATTGCCTGTCAGCAGGCTTTTGATGGCTTCCAGCCGCCATACTATGGCGGCTATAAAAGGGGTTACCTTCTTATAGGGTTGTTTTTTTCCAAAAGCATTGGCGATCAAATTAAAAACATCCCTGTAACTCCTGTTTTCAGCACTTATGATAAAGCGCTCACCGCTGATGTTGCTTTCCATCAATGCAATCATTGCCTTTGCTACATCTCTTACATCCACGAAGCCGGTTATGCCTTCGGTGTACCAGGGAAATTCATCGTAAATGGTTTTAAAGATTTGCGAGCTACCCGTGTTCCAGTCAGCCTCACCAAAAATAATTGACGGGTTTATTATAACGGCATCCAGCCCTTCACCAATACCCCGCCATACTTCCAGTTCACCTAAATATTTACTATTCCCATAATAACTGTTACCGGTTTCTTCCGTCCAGTTCATACTTTCATTAATGGGTTCGTTTTGCCCGGGTCTTCCCAACGCTGAAACCGAACTCACATGCACCAGTTTTTTTACCCCGGTACTTAAAGCAGCATTTACGACATTGGTGGTACCTTCCACATTTATTTTAAACATTTCCCGCTTTCGTGAAAGTTCAAATGATATAATGGCAGCACAATGATATACTTCGTCTACGCCCTGCATTAGTTCCTCCAAACCAATTATATCCAAAATATTACATTGGAATTGCTGAAGATGGTTTGAATGGAAATCAGGCAATGGCGTTTTATTAAAAATGGCCCTCACCTGCTTACCTTTCGAAAGAAGTTGCTTTATTAATTCGCGCCCCAATAAACCGGCGCCGCCAGTAACTAAAATCATATCAAAAATTTATATGCAATCGCAAAAGTAACGGATGCGTTTGTATATAGCCCGTCAAAATAAATTTATTATTCCTTTTGTTCCCATATAGGACATGGCAATAACCACTATCCAACCGGCTACCTGCATCCAAAAGGGATGTTTGTAACTACGGCTAATATTTTTCTTACGCGCCCCTGCCAAAATAAGTGATAGCGCTATGGGAAGAATTAAACCGTTCAGGCCTCCTGCAAATATCAATGCTTTGACCGGTTGGCCCACGCAAAGAAAAATAAGGGTAGAAAAAATTATAAAGCCGCTTATAAAGTACCTGGAATTATTAAGTATAAAGGGATGCAATGTTTTCATAAAAGAGACCGAGGTAAAGGCCGAGCCAACTACAGATGTAATCGCGGCGCTCCATAATACCAGGCCAAATAATTTGTACCCGGCCAGGCCGGCTGCAGACTGAAAAACAGTTGCAGCGGGATTTTGAGGATCAAGCATGATACCCTGCATAACTATTCCCAACGCCGCTAAAAACAAAACGATCCGCATTAGCGCTGTAATGATGATGGCAGTAACAGAACTGTTGGAAACTTTCCGCAAATTTTCTTCGCCGGAAATACCTGCATCAATTAACCGGTGAGCCCCGGCAAAACTTATATAACCGCCTACCGTTCCTCCCACAATGGTAAGGATAATGGTTTCATTTATTTTATCCGGCATGAATGATTTCAGGATGGCTTCTCCAACAGGCGGATGAGATTGGAGGGCGACATACACCGTTAAACCGATCATGATAAAGCCAAGCAGTTTCGCAAAAAGGTCCATCGCCATACCGGCTTCTTTTATTAAGAAGATCATCACAGCGATTACACAACTAATGGAAGCGCCAGTTCTTACATCCCATCCAAACAATACCTGCAAGCCCAGGCCACAACCGGCAATATTGCCGATATTGAATGCAAGCCCCCCTGCAACAATTAATACTGTTAACAATGTTCCCGCACCTGGAAAAATAATATTTGCAATGTCCTGGGCGTATAATTTACTTACGCAGATGATGCGCCATATATTTAATTGTGCACCGATATCCAATAGTATGGCAACTAATATAACAAATCCAAAACTAGCTGCCAGTTCCGCCGTGAATTTAGTAGTCTGCGTAATAAAGCCAGGCCCTATGGCAGATGTTGCCATTAAAAATGCGGCACCCATGAATGCCCCCGGATAGGTTGATTTTTTTTTCAGCAGCTATATTTTTTGAATTAGAATACCTGTTGCAATTAATCCCTTATATATCTTTTTTGCCAGTTCAACGGCATTTGATCCATCACCATGAATGCAAACCGTATCAGCCTGTATTGAAATATTATTTCCATTGACAACCGTTACCATTTTCTCATTTATTATTTCCAAAACCTGTCGGATGGCCTGGCCGGCATTGGTGATCAGCGCACCGGGACCGGCCCTTGGTGTTAATGAACCATCTGGTTGGTAGGTTCGGTCGGCAAACACTTCACGTGCAATTTGCAAACCCGATTCCGTTGCCTCATCAATCATCACCGAACCTGATAACCCATAATAAATTAACTCATCGTCAAAGTCTTTTACGGCTACTGCGATAGCCCTTGCTAACCCCCTATCTTTTGCGGCCATATTATACAAAGCCCCGTGCGGTTTTACATGATGTAATTTGGCTCCTCCTGCAACTACTATTTTGTTAAGTATATTTAATTGTTCATTTATGAGGTGCTTAACTTTTTCAGCAGGCAAATTCATTGTTGCCCTGCCAAAATTCTCTTTGTCGGGAAAGGACGGGTGTGCACCGATGGCAACATTGTATTTCAAACATAGTGCCACCACTCTCTTCATTTCATTCTCATCTCCTGCGTGAAAGCCACAGGCGATATTTGCCGAACTGATAAAAGGCATCAGCAACGCTTCATTACCGGTTCCCTCCGCCATATCACAATTGATATCAATATGCATCATAATAATTAGTACAAATATTCTTTATTGACTCCAATGACTGGTACAATGAAACAAAAGCTTCTTCTGCATTTTCAATGCCAAGCAATTCAAAATGTATTTCACTATGAACGGGTAGTTGGGCAAGTTTGGGTAAATCGACACCAATTACATTGGCAATCCTGGGGTAGCCACCGGTGGTTTGATGATCGGCCAGCAAAACAATCAGTTGCCCGTCGGGTAATAATTGTATAGTGCCGGTATCAACCGGCGAAGATATTAACTGAACCGGATCTTTCATAGCAAGGTTCCTTGCCTGTAAGCGATAACCCATTCTGTCAGATTGGACTGTCACAGAAAATGGCAAGCGGGAAAATTGTGTTTTGGATTCATCCTTCATAAGATCCCACTCAGGTCCGGCAATACAGCGAATCAAATTTGTTGGTTGGTAGACCTGGTTGACCATACCGGATATACCGGGAAAGTTTTCAATTAATTTCAGCCGGACCGTTGCATTTAACGGAATGATATCATCTCTTAATAATGGCCTTCCTTTATGCCCGCCCGCTTTTACCTTCACGTGAGTACTAAAACTATTCAGCCAATTCTCTGACTCCATCCCTCCCCGGATGGCAAGGTATGCCCTTGCGCCCCTGATAAATTTTTTAAACCACAACTTTTGATTCTTTTTTATTAAGCATGGCCTCCATAATCTAATTGGTTCATCATCAATAAATCCACTAAAATCGCCCCCGGTAACACTAACCAGGGCCTGCTCTTCAAATAATATTTCCGCGGCAGGAAAATGCATTTCAATAACAGGATATTTTTCCTCATTACCAACTAAAAAATTTGCTACAGATGCGGCAAAAAAATCCATTGCTCCCCCTGGCCCAATGCCTGCGGACCGGTGACCATTTCTCCCAAGGTCCTGTATGGTTGTAAATATTCCCGGTTTGATAATTTTAATGACCATTTGATTTATTAAAGGCTGATTTATCAATGGGAACAAATTGTACATGATCCCCTGCGGAAAGCAAACAGGGCGATAAATTTTCTTTATTAAATAATAGCAGGGGTGTTTTCCCGATTATCTGCCAGCCGCCCGGAGAGTCAACCGGGTAGATCCCTGTTTGTGAACCCGCAATACCCACACTACCTGCCGGAACATTCAACCTGGGCTGATCTTTTCTCGGGGTAATTAATCTGTCAGCAACCGGGCCCATATATGCAAAGCCGGGCATAAAACCGATCATATAAACCCTGTAAACCGGGGAACTGTGTAAACTTATCAGTTCGTCTATACCTAACTGGTGGTCATTAGCAACTTGCTCAATATCAATCCCATATTCAGCATCGTAGCAGACCGGTATTTTTGTAATGGCAGGCACCATATCTTTTAAAGGACTGCCTGGTTGCAAGAACTTCTGCAAGTATTTTTTTACAAAATCAATGGCCGGAACCTGACTATGCTTTCTTACGCGGGACAGGTCGTAAAAAATGGCCAGGGATGCGTAGGCGGGTACCGATTCTACAAAACCCTCAAACCCTGATTTCAGCAATGCTTTGTGCAATAATAAGACTCTTTCATTAATTGCTTCATCGATTATATTTCCAAAACTCACCAGCACCGACCGATCGCTTAGTGGTGAAATTTGGAAATTGCTTATTGCCGGATTTATCACTTGCTATAGTAAAATATTTTGACCGATGGGGAATCCTATGGCCCTGGCCACCCGGTTCAGGAGGAATAGTCATAAAATCCTTTCCCTGTTTTTCTACCCAGCTCACCCCTGGCAACTTTTTCTTCCTGTAATGCAGCAGGAGCAAATCTTACGGGGTGATTGAACCCTTCATATATACTTTTTGATACTGCAAAATTGATGTCCATCCCAATTAGGTCTATTAATTTGAAGGGCCCCATTTTAAAACCGCTTGCCTCCATCAAGGCATCCACTTCTTCAATGGTGGCAATTCCGGATTCCACTATTTTCATTGCTTCCAGGTAATAATGACGGGCTACGCGGTTTACTATAAAACCTGGTGCATCTTTACAAAGCACGGGGATTTTCCCCATTGCTTTACATAGACCGTAAATTGTTTGTGCTGTTGATTCACTGGTCTGGTTTCCTTTCACCACTTCCACCAATTTCATGACAGGGGCCGGGTTAAAAAAATGCATGCCCACTAACCTTTCGGGGTGAACGACCCCCGACTGGATTGCTGAAACAGATAAGGAAGATGTATTGCTTGCGAAAATTACGCGGGAATCATTGAGCGTTGAAAATTGGTTAAAGAGTGCAATTTTTGCATCCGCCTTTTCTATGATCGCTTCTATAAAAAGGTCAGCGATGCAAACAGTTGCATCGCTGGTGTATTGAATTCTTTTGAAAATGATGGCCCCTTCGGCAGCAGTAATTTTTTGTTTATCGACGATTTGCCGGATATTATTTTGAATGAGGGTGGCAGACTTTTCAAGCACATCCCTGTTCAGG
>JBDTWP010000207.1:0-11724 GCA_040006615.1 Ferruginibacter sp. | reverse complement strand
TTTTTTTATCAAGAAAAAAAAGAAAATGAAGCCTAACCTATTATCAGCTTAGGTTCGCGAATGTTATACCTAATGCTAATAATTCATTATCCTTAAATTAAAAGATGAGTTTGATTTTTCATACTTGCGATAGGTTTCTTCGGGGTTTCTTCAGGAATCTTCCGGGCCGGGAACTTTTATTTTTAATGCTGCTGTGCACAGTGTGTATAATCACCGATGCACAGGTCCGACAAACATCCACGAACGTTTTGCCTGAACTAATCTACAAAACAGGCGAAGACAAAGTTTTTATTATTAATGCCCCCATTAACAACCTGGATGAGTTTCGTAAATTGGCTAAACTTGCTATACGATTGAAACGATATGGAAGAGTACAAATTAATATCAGCACCCTGGCTGATAAAGCTTTTCATGAAATACCCGCAAAAGGAAGTCCCTGGCATGAATACGCAAGCAATAATCCTTCCCCATTCAAATTTTTTCCCGACCCTAAACTTGCGCCGTTTATTCCAGCGGAATTTGTGCGGAAAAACAGGCAACTGCTCCTGGACAAAGCGAAAATATTACATGAACTCGGTTTGGAAGCTGCCTTCTTTGGTTATGAGCCTAATTTCTTACCCTCCGCATTTTTTGATGCTTACCCGCAAATGCTTGGTCCCAGGGTGGACCATCCGAGAAGAAGTACCGAGAAAGCCTTCGCTCCATGTACTGACGTAAAGGAAACCCGCGAAATGTACACGGGCATGATGGCTGAAATGTTAAAGAATGTCCCGGAAATATCTTCCTTCTTTTTTAAGACCAATGACGCCGGCGGAGGAATTTGCTGGGCATATTGGCTATATTCCGGGCCGAACGGCCCCGCTAATTGCAAAAATATTCCAATGGGGGAAAGGGTTAAAACCCTGCTGAATACATTTCGGGACGGCGCTTCAAAAGCAGGTCGGCCCCTTAGCATCTATCTCGATGAGGCAAGTTCCAATTTTTCAGATGAAGAAAAAGAAGACATTCAAAATCTTTTGCCACCTGATTGCTATTATAAAAGCACCGATGCACATAAAATAATTAATATCGGTAGCCTGATCTCCTCGAATTATCCTGTAAAAGGCATGATTGATCCTGTGGCCTTCATCAAATCGACAAGATCAATTTCGGATCCTTCTGTCAAATCTGTCTTCATAAATTTCCGGTCTTCATACGACCGTGGATATGAATGCCTGGAAGCAATCGATGTAGTACTTGAGATGCTCGAACACAGGCTTAAAGAAAAATCTCCTGAAGGACCTTTGTCCGGCCAGGAAGAACTTATGAAACTCTGTGAGCTTTGGGCTGGCAATAATTCCGCCGCTAAATTATATAATGCCTTTGTAGCCCTGGATGAGGCTTCTGCCTATAAAACTGCTGCTATCCCAAGGGTAAGCACATTATATTGGGGTGTTACAACCCGGCATATCAACAGGCCACTGCTGTTTGCTCCAGGCAGGCTTACTGAAAAAGAAGAAGCGTATTTTCTTCCCTATATTTTTAATGTTTCCAAAGAAGAGGCCCGTCAGGATTATACCGACGTTCATGGCTTGCATCATGTTATTCAGACCGGCGCAGTTCAGAATTATGTCAACCGGCTCAGTAATGTATCCCGCCTCCTGGATATGGTAGATGCAACCGCTCCTAAAAAGGAATTTATTTCGAACATGGCCATATCTGCCAGGATAATAGCAAGTATAATGAGAAGCTGCGGCAACTTTGCAGAAGCGCAGGCAATAAGGGACAGAAACCAGGCTAAATTGAGTGCAGGCCCTCACCTGCCCGGAAAGGAACCTACATTTACGGGTGATCCTGATTTCATTCGGTTCAATGAAATTGCAAGGGATGAGCTGGATAACACGCAGAATCTCATCGGTATTTTAGAAAACGGCGGCATGGACCTGTTGAGCTATGCAAAGGATCCAAAGTATGAAGACCGGTTTGTGCTGGGCCCCGACCTCATTCAGCAACTAAAGAAAAAACGCAGGATTATGCTTGATCACTGGACCGATATCGAAGATTATTTAACCTCACCATTCAAATAGCGTAACTCATACATTAAAAATGAAAACATTTAATAAGATAATATTTTTACTTGGCGTCCTTTTATTGGGTATAAATATATCAGGACTGTTCATGACCATGAGAAACCCTGAAATTTATGCGGAAGAAAATATCATTAAGAACAGGAAAAATGATATCACGATTCACTATCCCGATATAAAAACATTATTGCTAAAAAAACCGGACGAATCCAATGAAGTTTTCGCTATCCGGATTAACAAAGTTGTGAACGACGGGTTCATTCACTATTGGAAAGAGGCAGGGATCACAAAATATAATGAAAGGGTACCCGTGTGGGAAAATTATTTATTGTTCCTTGCCTCATACATTGATCCGAAAGATTACAGGAGATACGAGTTCAGCGATTACAAAAAAAATCTTGAAAGGGGCGTGGGACTATGCTCAACACATTCAATTGTTGTTAAAGGTGTTTTGAACGATAATGGGATGGATGCCAGTTTATGGGACATTGCGGGCCACGTGGTAGTAAGGGCGAATGTAGAAAAGGGAAAGTGGATTATCCTGGACCCGGATTTTGGTGTGGTAGTACCCTATGATACTGCTGCTATCCAGGAGAACCCCGAACTGGTGAGACCGGCATACAAGGATATGGCGGCATTATATTACCCGGAAGCAAAGGAACCATATACCACAGATCACGTGGTGGAGATTTATGGCAGGGACGGAAACCACGTGTATACTGTTGACAACTGGTTCGAACATTTTTCCTATTGGGCAATCTGGTGCTTACCACTATTGCTGATTTTGCCCTATTCTATTCAACTGTTCAGGCGCAATAAATAAAAATATGCTGAGAAAAATTTTATTTCAATTCATCGCCCTTCAATGCAGTTTTCTTCATTACCCTGGGTTTGCACAATTTAAAGAAACCAAACACAGGCTGCCTGCACCGGGCGAAGTGGCGGTTACTGGTCCCGGTAATTATGGAGAACCGGGAACGACCTATGTACTGGTTAAAAATATCACCAGTCCAATGAGCACAATTTTCCTGGGAAAAGATGTTACTCTTGATCTGAACGGGTATATACTCCGCTATGCCGATGGTAAGTACAATCATATTGCAAATTCAGGATTTGAGGAAGGATTGAAAGCCTGGAATATCTCAAAAGCTCCCGGTGCTAAGGTAGTCAATACCGAAGTAGTGCATGTGTTTGTAGGTAAAAAGCTAATGAGTTTACAGGCGGGTGATGAGATCACTTCTTCATATATTTATCTACCGGTATCAAACCGTTCCTATATTGCCATGTGTGGGGTCACAGGCAGGAATTCATTTGAACTTGGCAGAAATGGTTTGAAGGAAATGGTAGTCAGCGTTTTTGTTGAAGATGCGAACGGAAAGGAAGTAAAATGCGTCACGAAATATATGGATTCAACCATGGTCAGTTGCCCAGTTGAAAAAAGGTCACCACAGTTAGGTGGAGGATTCGTCTTTGCGCATCTCAACAATCTTCCGGCAGGAAACTACCGGGTACGTGTAAGGGCCGATTCTGATTGCCTGGTTGATGAAATTGATATTCGTCCTGTCATGGATGTGGGAATTGGAATAATAGAAAAAACCTATGCCAGGGGCCATTATGACCACTTATATAAGGGCGAGTATGCGGCCTTTTTTGATTACACCGGCAATACAGTTGAATCTATACCAAAGGCCGGAATACCACGAGTGGAGGGTCGTGGCACTGTTACCATCAGGAATGGGATTATTGAAAATGCATCGGTGGGTGCTATTTCCTGGGGTATTCAATCCACTGCTCCTGCTGTAAAGGTAATTATCGAAAACATTAAATGCCTGACTTCAGGAATCAATACAATAGCCGTTGATGTTCCCCAGGCCTCTATCATTAATTCAAGGTTTGATGTCCATTCTCCGTTCATTATAAACAGGCATAACAGCAATTTCTATGCAGTGGATATCAGGGATGAAGAGGAGGCTTCGGAAGTTTCCTTTTCTGAATTTTTCGGGGGCCAGGGATGCCTGGTTTTTAAAGGGAAAAAATCAAGCATCCACAATAATTATTTTGTAAACCGCCAGATGGTGACGAATCATTATAGCATCATGGCAATGGGAGACAGTTCCAGGGTTTTCAGCAACAGGATTGAGCCCGAAGTGGGATCCGGTATTGAAATATTCAGGCACCGCGACATTGATATATTCGACAACCTGATAAAAATAAGATCCTCACCTCCTACCTGCGAATACGGTCATGAAGAGTACAGCACCAACGCCATCAGGATGGCAGATTACCAGGAGAAGCCCGGGGGAGCAAATGCCTGCTCAGGGAACAGGATTTACAATAACAAAATTTTTATAACTGTAAAAAATCAACCGAAGCCTGACAACTTCATCCCGATGTCGTATGGGGTTTATGCTTCTGCCAGCGGGGGTGAAAATTATATTTTCGGAAACGATATTGTTGTAAATCACCTGGACCCGTCTTCAAAGGCCAGGGCTGCAGCCTTTTACATCTGCGGCGGAACCATTGGTTTCGGCGGTCAGTTTTTCAACAACCGCGTAACAACAAACGTTCCGGCAGCGTGGCTGGCAACCCCTTACGGAGGCACTGTAAATACCAGGATATATAACAATACCATCACCAGGTCAGCCAATGCGTTGCCGGATTTTAAACCTTTCCGTATGGGATGGAAAGGAAGAGACGATACATGGGCGAAAGATGTTGAATTTAATTCCAATGATATCCGCGGCGCAATCTTTGGTATACAGGCCACTGACCAGGACCATAGTTATTCTGTTATCTGGACCTTACAACTAAAGGTATCAGATCAAAAGGGGAATCCCGTTGGAAATGCTGATATAACTATCCTTGATAAAAACCATTCAAAGATCCTCCAGAAAAAGACGGATGAATGGGGAAAAATTAAAACTGAATTATTAGAGTATTCTGTAAGAGGGAAAGAGAAAACTTATTCTGCTCCCTATACAGTAGAGGTGAGAGATGCCAAAAAGGAATTTATGCTGAACAAAAATACTAGCCTTACCCTGGTAACGAAATAATAATTTATGGATTAGGCAGACCATTTGCAAGGCAAAGTTTTTTTTAAGAATATGGAATAGGGAATGCATTTTTTCCCTTATATTGCAGGTACATTTTACAGGTAGAAAGCGCAAGTTTTGCCAGCCGGGCGCTCTAAGTCAGAACATTCGGGGATTCAGAAATTGCTGCTTCAAAAAGTTTCGCTGGTTTTACTAACCTATCGTTTACAAAGGATGGATTGTGCAGTTTGTCAAAATAAAGCCCGGTTCTGGTCCACATTCTCTCCCGTCTTCTCCACGTTAAGTCCACATCATCTGCACGTCTTGTGCACGTTATCTCCACGGCTCCACCCTACCTCCCCCGTACCTCCCCCGTATCTTCTCCCTGCCTCCCCATAATTACCTGGCAATTTCAACTCATTACATTTCTTTCCTGGTAATAAATAAAGAAATCATTTACATTTTATGATCGGAAACTGCCTGCTGTTGCAAATGAGAGATCCCGGCCGCAGTTTCTCCCCCCCGTGGTAGGATATTCATCCAGTCGCCTGGCTATTTAATCTACATCCCTTCCAGGGGTTACCCAAATGTGCACCGATAAAGACAATATCAGGATGTTTTAATGCGAGGATTTTGTTTCCATTCCAATTTATTGCTTATTTTTAATTATCCCTTAAAAATTTAGAATTACCCGTAAACTTTACCAACCTTAGAAAACCCTGGAGTTAATTTCTGAAAAACATCCTCCTTTAACCTTTTAACACCGAAATATGGCAAATCTGTTGGTACAGGACCTGGTAATTCCAGCAGTTGATGAAACAAAAAAGCCATCCTATACACCTGCCTTGGTCTCCCTCGCCGTGCTGTATTTTATGATGGGTTTTATAACCTGTCTGAATGATACCCTCGTGCCTTTCTTTAAAAAGGGATTTACTTTGAATTATGCCCAGTCTTCGCTGGTTCAATTTTATTTTTTCCTCACCTATGGCATCATGTCCATTCCGGCTGGCCAAATAGTGGAAAGAGTGGGTTATAAAAATGGAATGGTATTGGGCTTTTCGGTTGCGGCATTCGGTGCGTTGCTATTTTTTCCTGCATCTCTGCTGCACCAATACTATTTATTTTTAGCTGCCTTATTTATTTTGGCGATTGGTATTGTTTTGTTACAGGTGGCTGCCAATCCTTATATCACAATGCTTGGGCCCGAAAGAACTGCGTCATCACGCCTTACTTTTATCCAGGGAGTGGGTTCTATCGGGACCACCCTGGCTCCCCTTTTCGGAGCATACTTTATTTTATCAGGGTTAACAGAACCTGGTTCATCCAGCGACACGGTCGGTCACCCGTACCTCGCCATTGCCGCTTTATTAATCATTATTGCCATTATTGTTGCATGGTCCAAACTTCCAAATATCAGGACAGGGATTCATACACCTGGCAAGCAAATACCGGGAAAAAGAGAAACGGTATTTTCATTCAGAAACCTCAACCTGGGAGCCCTTGCCATCTTCTTTTATGTCGGAGCTGAAGTTTCCATCGGAACCTTCCTTACAAATTATATTTCAGATCATTTGAATATCCCTGTAAAAGAAGCCAGTAATTATGTTTCCCTTTACTGGGGGAGCATGCTGATAGCGCGTTTTATACTTGGGGCATTGATCATCAAATTTATCAGGCCCCAGGCCATGCTCGCATTCTGTGCCCTGGTGGCAATTATCCTTATCGGGATATCAGTTAGCTCCACAGGAAATACTGCGGTATGGACAATGATATCTGTAGGCCTTTGTAACTCAGTAATGTTTGCTATTATTTTTTCATTATCTGTAAAGGGGTTGGGGAAATATACCACCCGTGCTTCAGGTATCCTGTCTTCAGCAATAGTGGGAGGGGCGATTATTTCGTTTCTGCAGGGTTTCCTGATAGATCATTTCAACTGGTCAATCGCATTTATCCTCCCCATCATATGTTATGCATACATTATATTTTACGGAATAAATGGATATCGTGCGAAAAAGCAATAACAATTTTTTCGTCCCGCGAATGTTTTGTAAGGTTCTTTATTATATTTAAATTGCATGAAACGCTCTTTACAATATGGAGGGGAAAATGAACATGTATATTTTCCATATTAATTAATAGATATTTCCGGCTGATTAATTTTAAATTATAAGTTGCCCATGCTTGCAGGTTACAGAAAGATAGTGATCGTTGTCTCCATTTTGTTGGTCTCCACGCTGGCTTTTACATATATTTCCACCCAAAAAAAAGTTGATTTCACGCTACAGGTGAAGCCCATTATCAATAAGAACTGCATTACATGCCATGGTGGTGTGAGGCAAAAGGCCGGGTTCAGTTTATTGTTCCGCGAAGAAGCACTTGGCAATACAAAATCAGGAAAGCCTGCCATCATCCCCGGCGACGCTGAACATAGTGAAATAATCAGGCGGCTTACATTGAAAGATCCGGAAGAGAGGATGCCGTATAAGCATGATCCTCTTTCCAGTGAAAACATCGATATTATCAGGCGCTGGATCAATGAAGGGGCAAATTGGGGTAAACACTGGGCTTATGTACCTATAAAGGAAGTGGAAGTTCCGGAACGCAAAACATTTTTTAATCTCCTGACTCAAAAAAGTAAGTGGGCGGTAAATCCGGTTGATAATTTTATTGAACAGAAATTGGATGAAAACAAACTGAAACCTTCTCCACAGGCAGAAAGGCATACTTTACTGCGAAGGGTCAGCCTGGATATTATCGGGATGCCTCCCCCTATAAGCATTGCCGGCAAATTCTTAAATGGAACCAGTGATAAGGATTACACCGACCTGGTAGATTCTTTGCTTGCTTCACCTCACTTTGGCGAAAAGTGGACAGGAATGTGGATGGACCTGGCCAGGTACGCCGACACAAAGGGATATGAAAAGGACGAGGCAAGGTATATCTGGAAATACCGCGACTGGCTGATCCATGCATTTAATGAGGACAAGCCTTACGACAGGTTCTTAACGGAACAAATAGCCGGCGACCTGTTGCCCAATGCTACAGACGCAGACTACATAGCCACGGCATTTCATCGTAATTCAATGACAAATGATGAAGGAGGCACTGATAATGAAGAGTTCAGAACTTCTGCTATTATAGACCGCATTAACACTACCTGGGATGGTGTAATGGGTACCACTTTTGGTTGCGTGCAATGCCACAGCCATCCTTATGATCCCTTTAAACATGATGAATATTATAAGTTCCTGGCTTTCTTCAATGATACCCGCGATGAGGATACGCAGGACGATTATCCCAGGTTGCGTCATTTCAATGATACCTTACAAAAGGAACTGGCAAAACTGGTTGATTGGATGAACCGGAATGCATCCCCGCAAAAAGCAAAAGACGCATATACATTCTTAAAAACCTGGCAACCTGCTTATAATACCCTGGTCTGCGACAGTTTCATTAATAGCGCGCTCGGCGATCCCAGTTGGATTGTTTTTCGCAACAACGCCATTTGCCGGATGAAAAATATTTCGCTCGAAAATAGGGAGAATCTCATATTTCGTTTTTCCAGCTTCTTTGAAGGCGGTGTATGGAAGATCCATCTGGATAGTGCAAATGGAACCGTGATTGCTACTGTTCCGTTGCCGAAAACAAAAAATGGCGGATGGGATTGGCAAATTGAAGAAACTGACCTGAAATCTGTAACTGGCACCCATGACCTCTATTTTACTTATACCAATCCCAATCTTAAAAAATCAGTTCAGACTGGTGCTGTGATTGATTGGCTGTATTTCACGGATCATTTTCCTGGAAAAGGTAATAAGGATTATGCGGAAATGAAGAATGAATACTGGAAATTATTAAGGGTAGCGGTTCCTTCCACTCCTGTGATGATGGAAAATCCGCCAGGCATGCACCGAATATCCCGGGTCTTTGAACGTGGCAACTGGCTGGTGAAGGGCGACAAGGTTGAGCCTGGTGTGCCGAATTCATTAAATCCTTTTCCTGAAAATGCTCCACGGAATCGCATGGGATTAGCCATTTGGTTAACTTCCAGGCAAAATCCGCTTACTGCCAGGGCCTTGGTGAACCGTATATGGGAACAGCTTTTCGGCACCGGGCTTGCCGAAACTCTTGAGGATCTTGGCTCACAGGGTATACCGCCCACCCATCCCGAGTTATTGAATTGGCTGAGTTACCAGTTTATGAATGAATATAACTGGAGTGTAAAGAAATTAATACGGACCATTGTATTGAGTGCAACTTATCGGCAGGACTCAAAAATTTCAAATGAGTTATTACAAAAGGATCCGTATAATAAATTATACGCACGAAGTACGAGAGTGCGTTTATCAGCGGAGCAAATCCGTGACCAGGCATTGTGCATCAGCGGGGTGATGAGCAATAAAATGTATGGCCCGAGTGTATATCCGTACCAGCCCAAAGGGCTCTGGCTCTCGCCCTACAACAGTACGGATTGGACGCAAAGTGCGGGTGAAGATCAATACAGGCGCGCTGTGTATACATTCTGGAAACGATCGGCCCCTTATCCTTCCATGATTACATTTGACGGTGCTTCACGCAATGTTTGCACATCCAGGCGGATACGCACCAACACACCCCTGCAGGCACTCACTATCCTTAATGATTCTGCATATATAGACATGGCAAGGCATTTTGCCTACCGTTTGCAAAATGAAGCCGGCAAAGAAATAAAACACCAGATCGAAAAAGGTTACCAGCTTGCAACCTATCAAACTATTGATAATAAGACATTAGTTGCTTTACTGGAACTATACAATGTAGCATACAGCCGGTTCAAAAATAATGATGAAAAAACATGTATGATAGTTGGGGGAATGGGTAAACACTCCAATCCCGAAACAGCGGCATTGGTGGTGACGGCAAATGCGCTTTTGAACCTGGACGAACTGGTCACAAGAAACTGAATAAATTTGATATGACTCAGAAAGATCTACATAATCAGCGGCTTATCGAAGAAGCACAAATGGATGCGTTGCGGTTGCAAACAAGAAGGCATTTCCTGAAAGAGAGCGCCATGGGATTAGGTTCCCTTGCACTGGGTTCCTTATTTGGAGGATGTGGAACAGGCAATGCTTCGGGTGATATTGTTTTCGATCCTGCCCACCCCTTGCTACCGAAGTTTCCACATTTTCCGGGAAGGGCGAAAAGCGTAATCTATCTCCACATGGCCGGAGCTCCGTCACAATTGGAGCTGTTTGATTACAAGCCTGAACTAATGAAAATGGATGGGCAGGATTGTCCGAAATCATTGCTTGACGGCAAACGCTTTGCTTTCATTCGTGGTGTGCCAAAGATGCTGGGCCCACAAGCTAAATTTGCACAGCATGGTGAAAGCAGGGCATGGATAAGCGAGAACATGCCCCACCTGGCAACAATTGCAGATGAGATAAGTTTTTTAAAAGCAGTGACCACCGACCAGTTTAACCATGCCCCTGCACAATTGATGATGCATACAGGCACACCCAGGCTGGGCAGGCCAGGTTTGGGTGCCTGGGTAACTTATGGCTTAGGAACCGAAAATCAGAATCTGCCCGGCTTTGTGGTGCTCACCTCCGGTGGCCAGAATCCTGATGCGGGTAAAAGTGTCTGGGGAAGCGGCTTTCTGCCGAGTGTTTACCAGGGCGTTCAATGCAGGAGTATAGGCGACCCTGTATTGTTCATTAAAGACCCGGATGGAATGGACAGGGATATCAGAAAGGCCTCGATCAATGCCATAAATAAAGCGAACGAGGTACAGTACGGGGTGTTTAATGATCCGGAAATTTTATCACGCATCTCGCAATACGAGATGGCTTATAAGATGCAGATATCAGTTCCCGAAGTGATGGACATCAAAAACGAACCCGAATATATTCATGAAATGTATGGCACCAAACCAGGCAGGGAGAGCTTTGCCAATAATGTATTGCTTGCGAGAAAACTGGTGGAAAAAGGCGTTCGCTTTGTTCAGCTTTTCGATTGGGGATGGGATAGTCATGGTTCCAGTGCTGAGGTTGCACTGGATATTGGATTCATAAACAAATGCAGGCAGGTTGATAAATGCATTACAGCTTTAATCCTGGATTTAAAACAACGGGGGCTATTGGAAGAAACATTGGTGGTTTGGGGCGGAGAATTCGGCCGTACACCGATGCAGGAAAACCGCTCAGGGATAGTGAATCCTTTTAAAGGAAGAGATCATCATACTGAAGCGTTTACAATGTGGATGGCCGGTGCGGGTATTAAGAAAGGATTCAGCTATGGCGAAACAGATGAAATTGGCTATAGTGCCATCAGCGGAAAAGTGGAACCGTTCGACATCCAGGCCACCATCCTTAATCAGCTTGGATTTGATCATGAACGATTCACTTATCCATTCCAGGGAAGGCCTTTCAGATTGACCGATACAAGAGGCAGGGTGATCAGTGAAATAATAGGGTAATTCAAAATATCAATTATCAGTTGATGGTTGATAATTAATCACACAATTCCTTCAATTCGGAGTTTATTTGTTTACGGAAGTAACTTGTCTTGTTCAGATTAAATGATTGATAAAAATTAGGGACTTCAAATTATAAAAAATTATCAATTATCAATTATCAATTATC
>JBDTWP010000206.1:0-11729 GCA_040006615.1 Ferruginibacter sp. | reverse complement strand
GTAACCTATGTTGTGCTACGACTAAAAGTGTAACCTATGTTATGCTATTTATCAATTATTTTTTAAATCGCCTCCCAACAAAATGATTACCTGTTTGAGTATGTTCCTATCCTGCAATTCTTACATTTATAGCACTGGGTCCTTTTGGTCCCATTTCTACCTCAAACGTAACTTTGCTATTTTCTTTTATATTGTCAAGAAACGCATTCATGTGAACGAAAACACTTTCCTGCGATTCCTGGTCTTTTATAAATCCATAGCCTTTCGCTTCATTAAAAAACGTAACAGTACCCTTCCTGATAAGATCTGCCGGGTCAAAAGGTTTCTGTTTTGGCACACCAATTTCGATGTCTTCTACATTTATTTTTATCTTTTTCCTCGGATCGGGAGGAGTAGATGAAATATTGCCGTTTTCATCAATATAGGCAAGCATATCATCAAAGCTTTTTCCTTCTTTGGCGTTTTCTTTTCGTTCCTGTCTTTTTTCTTCCTTATCCTTTTTGCTTTTTTGTTTCTTCTTTTCTCTTTCTTTTTTACTCCATGTTTCCTGTGATTTAGCCATAATTTTTCTATATTAAGTTGTAGGTTTTTTGTTTGTGGACTGAATAATGAAAGTTGCCATATCTGGTAAATTATTACTGAATATTCAATTGAAGATACAAAATTTCTATCTTTTATGCCAAATAGATATTGAAAATTTTTGTAGAATGACCGGCAGCCAGCAATGGTATAGAAATTTCCAATTTCATAACAATGGTCAAACAGGAATGAATCACCTTCGTCCCTAAAAAGTAATAATGGATTTAGCACCCGCATATTTCAACCATTTGGCAAGGCACCGTCGCTCTGTATTTCCCAAACAGTTCGATACTACCAGGAAAGTACCGGATGAAATAATAAAACAAATAATTTTGAATGCCACCTGGGCACCCAATCACGGGCAGGCGGAACCCTGGTTCTTCAAAATATTTACCCGCAATGGACTTCAAACATTTGCGCAAATACAAAGTAGTTTATATAAAGAAACGGCCGGTGAGCTTTTTAATGATGACAAATATTTAAAATTACAGGAACAACCCTTGCTGGCGTCTCATATCATTTCAATTGGAATGAAAAGAACCACCGGAAAACAAATACCGGAGATCGAGGATATCGAAGCTGTAGCCTGCGCAGTCCAGAATATTTATTTATCGGTTGCAGCTTACGGTCTGGGCGGTTACTGGACTACCGGAGGTATAACCTACCTGAAAGAAGCGAAATATCATTTTGGCCTGGGGGCTCCCGATAAATTATTAGGTTTCTTTTATATCGGCCATGTAGCCATTCCATCTCCCGGGGGTAAAAGAAAACCGGTAGAAGAAAAGGTGGAATGGGTAACCGGCTGACCGGCAACTGTTCCCCTGACCAGCCGGGTACTTATTACTCCGGAATTTGGAAAATGGCAGCAAACTATACCATGAGATGGGGTCATTTCTATTAGCAGGAAATTACGGCAATTATCTAAGGAACACCCTGTGAGTGTTGGCGGGTTGTTGGTAAATAAAAATGCCCAACAACTTCGCTGGTTTAAAAGATTCATTTGCCGTAGATTTCAAATCCCTATGCCCCCATTGCTTCCGTTGCAACAGGCTCGTAGCAACATGCAATTATTTCCTCTAATTAAGCCAACAGCAGTGAACTGCGGGTTTATTTATCATTCAATTCATAGTGTGGCAACTTAAATTATTATTTTTCCGTTTAAACAACTAAAAGTAGTATCTTAATATTGTCATTGTTGTTACTGAAATTGCTCGCTTCCCTTTAGTTAAATTTTCATAATGAGAAATCTCCTTGTTACTTTGTTTTTAATTGGAGTTGCGCTTACATCTTTTGCAAATCATACCAAGGGGGGATGGATATATTATAAGTATGGAGGACCAGGCTCTTTACCCAATTCTGCCAGGTATATTATCACCCTAAAGATATACACTGAATGTGTTCTCAATACAAACCAGTGGTGCCCTGAAGTAAATATCTCCATTTTTGAAGCAGGTAATAATGCATTGGTCCAGACAGTGAATGTTCCAAATAGTGCTGTCATTGATATCCAAAATTGTACTCGTCAGCAATGCCATCCATGTACCAGTGATATTCCAAATATTTGTTACAAAATAGCAACCTTTGAATTTACCAGGGACTTGCCGATTACAGCGACAGGATATGTGATTTCTTACCAGCGTTGTTGCCGCATAGCCAATATAATTAATCTTCAGTCCGGGTCCAGCACAATTGGTGATACCTGGGCCGTTAGTATTCCCGGGACGAACGGAGATGATCCGCTGGCCTATCAGAATTCAAGCGCTTTGTTTTCACAAAATGATACTGCCATCATTTGTAAGGACAGTTATTTTAATTTTGATTTCAGCGCATTGGATCCTGACGGTGACTCTCTTGCCTATGCGTTTACGGATGCATATTTTGCATCCAGGGGAAATGGAGCACAATGCGATGGTCTTTCAGATCCTCCGCCATATTCTTTTGTTGGTTACGAGTCCCCTTTTTCCGGCTCCCATCCCCTTGGCACCAGTGTTACGATTGATCCGGTTACAGGCATTGTAAGTGGCATTGCTCCTTCTTTACAGGGTACCTATGTAGTTACCTGCACAGTTACGGAATATAAGAAAGGCACCAATATTAGAAAATCTTCAGTGCATAAATCTTTGCATATAAGTGTTGCCGATTGTTCCCTGACCCAGGCAATTTTAGATTCTGTATATTATAGCTGTGATGGATTTTCCAAATCCTTCATTAATAAAGCATCAGGCGGCAATATTCAAACTTATTCCTGGGATTTTGGTGTAGCCGGTATTTTTAGCGATACTTCCCATTCGCCCAATCCGACATTTACATATCCCGATACCGGTACCTATGTTCTGAAATTAGTGGTGAACAAGAATCTTCCCTGTTCGGATACCGCATTTTCCATTGTAAAAGTGTATCCGGTATTTGCACCTGACTTTTCTGTCGAGGGCCAATGCAAGAACACGCCTATCAGGTTTTTAGACAGATCTACCTCCACATATGGAATTGTAAATTCCTGGGAATGGAATTTTGGAGACGGAAATTCAGACAACAATTTGTCAGTTTTACAAAACCCGGTTCATCAGTTTGCTACAGAATCGAATTATTCGGTATCGTTCATTGTAGCCAACAGTATGGGATGTAAGGACATTGTGAATAAAACAATTTTAATAACGGATAAGCCGGCATTGGAACTAACCAGCGATACATTGATTTGTAATACGGATACGCTGCAATTAAGCGCTATCGGTTTGGGAACCGTTTTATGGAGCCCCGATTATAATATTGATAATCTCAGCTCGGTTTCACCGCTTGTAAGCCCCGATACACCAACAACATATTATGCAAGAATCACTGATCCTTATGGATGCTCGGGCACTGATTCGGTTTTCGTAAATGTAAAATACCTGGTAACGTTAAGCACCGGAAATGACACCACAATTTGCCAGTCAGATCCGGTCGTATTGCCATTATCCGGTGATGCACTGCATTATAGCTGGACCGAAGATCCACCATCCGGCAGCCTGGATGATCCTTTTTTAAAAAATCCTGTGGCAGCACCGTCTGTCAGTATTACCTATCATGTAACGGGCAATATTGGTAAATGTATCGCGAAAGACGAAATAAGGTTAACGGTAGTTCCATATCCAAAAGCAAATGCAGGTGAGGATATAGCCATTTGCCTTGGTAATTCAGCACAATTGCATGCAACAGGCGGTAGTTTTTATTCATGGAGCCCGCCCACTTTTTTAAACAACCGGCTAAATCCCAATGCCATATCTGTCAAACCCCTCAATGAAGTCCGTTATACTGTAACGGTAACAGATACATTGGGGTGTCCCAAACCTGTTACCAGGACAATACTTGTCAGCGTCTTAAAAATAAATGCCAATGCCGGTCCACCCGATACTACGATTGTGTTGGATCAGCCTTTGCAACTGACTGCCAGTGGTGGAACTGTTTACCTCTGGAACCCTGCCCAATGGCTTAATAATAATAATATTGCCAACCCCATTGCCCTTCCGCAAAATGATATTGAATACATCGTAAAAGTGAGCAATTCTACCGGGTGTTTTGATTATGACAGTATTCATGTAAAAGTATATAGCGTGGCAGCAGGCATTTATGTTCCAACTGCCTTTACTCCCAATGGCGACGGTAGGAATGATTTTTTCAGGCCAGTTGCGCTGGGTTTAAAATCGCTGGATTTATTCAGGGTGTATAACCGCTGGGGACAATTGTTATATAGTGAAACAAATATTGAATCGGAAGGCTGGGATGGTACCTACAAGGGCAATAAACAAGAACCTGCTACCTATGTTTGGATCTCTGAAGGTGTAGATTACAGGAACCAAAAATTGAAAAGGAAAGGCTATGTGGTGCTGATCAGGTAGACAAAGCAACTGTAAAAGATAATCAGGAAGATATTGGGATTTTTAATGAAGCATCAATATCCCATTATCTCAGTACCTCAATACCCCTCACCTACAAAATTCTGCCATTTACCGCCATTTACCCTGTATTTTACCTAAAGTCGTTTTTACTGACTTTAAACCTATTATATATTTACAGTATAAAAAATATAAGATGGAAAAGTATAATAATTTAAGCAACAGGGATAGTGGCAGGGTAATCGGTGGTTTGTTACTGGTGGCTGTTGGCGCTGCATTACTTCTGCGTAACATGGGTTTTTTAATGCCCGGATGGTTATTTAGCTGGCCGATGATATTGATCCTCGTGGGTACCTATATCGGGTTCAAAAGCAATTTCAGAAACAATGCATGGTTCATTCTTACTGCAGTGGGCGGCTACTTCCTGGTTAGCAGGTTTATCCCATCCCTGGGACTCGAACCGTTCTTTTGGCCAGCCATGATCATTTTGCTGGGGTTGATATTTATTCTCCGGCCCCATCGAAATAGCTGGTTGAGTCCTAAAACAGATGGTGAATACGATAAATGGAAAACTGCGCCTGCAGCCTCTATTCAGGATCCCGGTAACTTTGCACCTTTGGTCAGTAGTGACTACCTGGCTATTGATTCTGTTTTCAGCGGCATCAATAGAAAACTGGTCTCTAAAAATTTCCAGGGAGGTCGTATCTCCTGTGTTTTTGGAGGATCCGAAATTGACCTCAGCCAGGCCGACATAACCGGCCCGGTAGTTATCAGGTTGGATATTGTGTTTGGCGGCGCAAAATTAATTGTGCCTCCGCATTGGGCCATTCAAAATGAGATCAATGGTGCATTTCATGCCGTGGATGATAAAAGACATTTTAATCCTTCGTCCTCCATTAACCCGGATAAAGTACTGATACTAAAAGGATCGGTGGTGTTTGGGGGTATAGAGATCAGGAGTTTTTAGAAGCGAATGGGCAATGGGCAATAAGCAATGGGCAATAAGCAATGGGCAATGGGCAATGGGCAATGGGCAATGGATAATTGGCAACGGTTATCACTCATCATCACTCAACATTCAACACCAAAATTAAAACGCGATGAATTGGTATCTGGCAAAATTAGTTTTCCGTATCATTTGCGGCCACGGAAATCATACTCCTCAGTTTGATGAACAGCTAAGGTTAATTTATGCAGATGATGAATTACATGCATTTCATAAAGCGAGGCTACTGGGCGAAGGCGATTGTATAAAAGATCCTGGTGAAACAGGCGCGGAAGTTACATGGAAATTCATAGACGTAAGCGAATTGCATCCTTTGACGCGTCTTACCAACGGCGCTGAAATCTATTCTGTAATAAAGGAAGAAGCCGATGCTGATTCGTACATTCGTATTATTAAAAAAACGGCCACGCAATTATTACAGCACAGCCTTCATCAATTCACCGGTATAAACAGGATAGCCATTGGCACTTAATATTTTCCCGGAACGAAAAGCAAGGATCATTTTTTCGACCGTATTCTTTGTATGGTGGTTTATCTGGTGCACCCTTCATATCATGGTTTTGCAGGACTTCGGTATCCCTCCTCCCAGGGCAATAACCGATGGAATGATCAGTAATGTTTTATTGGCAGCCACCTGTTTACTCGTCATTAATAATATGCGTTATTATTTGCCCAAGCGGGAAAAATACTGGTATGTGCTGGTGATCAGTATTGTACTCAGTTTAATGTGGTTATTATTAATTCGTGTAAGCTTATGGGCCTTGTATAAAAATGATTTTGTGTATATGCATTCGCTGTCTAATACCTCCAATATCAGGTATGCCATCGCTTTTTTAATGATCGGATGTTGTACGATGTTAAGTTTGCTATGGTATTCACAGCAGGACCTGCGGGCAGATAACCAACACAAATCGGATATGGAACGCCTGGCCCGGGAAGCGGAGTTGAATAAGTTGCGCCAACAACTACAGCCCCATTTTTTATTCAATAGCCTTAATTCAATCAGTGCGTTGACAGGCAGCCAGCCCGAAAAGGCCCGCCACATGATCCAGCAGTTATCGGATTTTTTACGCGGCACTTTGCGGAAGGAAGAGCAGCAATGGACAACTTTCGAAGAAGAATTGCAATGCCTGCAATTGTACCTCGATATAGAAAAAGTACGCTTCGGCTACCGCCTGCAAACCAGCATCGATTGCGATGAAGTTACCATGCAAATGAAATTACCTTCCATGCTATTGCAACCCCTTGTAGAAAATGCTATCAAATTTGGCCTGTATGACACCATTGGTGAAGTGACCATTTTTATTTGGGGGAAAAAAGTAAATGGAATGCTGGAAGTGACCGTACAAAACCCTTTTGACGAATCAACGTCTGCTCCTGTAAAAGGGACCAGCTTTGGATTGACGTCCATTAAGAGGCGGTTGTTTTTATTATTTGGGCGATATGATCTTTTACAAATAAAAAAAGAATCTCAGCAATTTATAACGGTAATCAGTATACCCCAACAGCATGAAAGCGATAATAATTGACGATGAGCCATTGGCAAGAATGATGGTAAAGGAATACCTTCAGCCTTATACGCATATCTCCTTAGTAGCGGAATGTAATGATGGTTTTGAAGGATTGAAAGCCATTCAGCTACACCAGCCCGACCTTATTTTTCTTGATATTCAAATGCCCAAGATAAATGGTTTTGAAATGCTGGAGTTGATAGATAATCCACCGCTGGTAATTTTCACCACCGCTTATGAAGAATTCGCGATCAGGGCTTTTGATACACATGCAGCGGATTATTTGTTAAAGCCTTTTAGTAAAGAACGCTTTGACAAGGCGATGCAGAAGTTACAGGTTCAGAAGGCAGGTACTACACAGGCGATTGTGGATACGGCCCTCCATTCACTTGTGCAAAATAACAGGATCGTAGTGAAAGACAATGCTAAAATAAAGATCATCCCGGTTGCGCAGGTTCAATACCTTGAAGCGGCGGATGATTATGTAAAGATATATACGGCGGAGGGCAGTTTCCTGAAAAAGAAGACCATGCAGTATTTTGAAGACAGTTTGCCGGCACAGGAATTCATCCGAATTCATCGTTCATACATCATCAATGCGCAATTAATAACCCGCATCGATCTGCATGAAAAAGAAAGCCACCTGGTATTACTTACTACAGGCACCCGGCTGCCTGTAAGCAAGGCAGGATATGGAAAATTAAAAGAAGTTCTGGGGATATGAGGAGGTCTGTTTCCTAACAAACCACCTGTTGCCGCCACAATTTGGAATGCACCTCTGGCAACTTCATTGGCAACTAATTGCAAAAATTAATTACCTTTCACCAAAAATTATCATGTACCCATTCAGATCCCTGGTAACAGCCTGCGTTCTTTTATCCGGATTCTCTTCGCTTGCACAGGTTGGCCAGCAACAGGATACACTAAAAACAAATTCAAAAGAAACTACAGCGGTAGAAATAGAAGCTTCGTATCCCGGCGGCAATGAGGCCTGGAAAAAGTTCCTGGAAAAAAATCTAAACGCAAATATCCCCAATAAGAACAAAGCGCCAATAGGAAAATATACTCCGGTCGTTATGTTTATTGTAGATAAAGATGGATCTGTAAGTAATGTTAAGACGTTAACAAACTTTGGTTATGGAATGGAAGAGGAACTGGTAAGGGTAATTGAGCGGTCAGGTAAATGGACTCCGGCCACACGCAATGGGAGTCCTTTAAAAGCCTACCGCAAACAACCAGTAACATTTTTACTTGACAGCAAAGATTTCGAAATCACTACCCAGGAGCCGTATACATTATTAACAAACACGGATAATGAGATCACAGTAAAAGTAAAGAAGATGAAGCCGCAAGACATTTCTATTAATGTTCAGGGTGGTAAATCAATTCCAGTGTCGGCTGGCATATTTATAGTTCGGGTAAACAAGCCTGGCAGGATTACCATAGAAATTGTGAACAATAAAAAAGATGACAAAGAAATTGGCCAGGCCAGTTTTGAGGTGATTGCAAAGTAAATATGTTTTTAATAAACCTGTGTAAAATATTGCTGCAATAGACTATTTTTAGCAGGTCAAATCTTAACCTTTGCCGGTATTTTCCAAAATCGCTTAAATAACGCAAATGGAAAACTCAGGAGTTATCCGGGAATGCAATTCATGAAGCTTTTCAGGTGTCGGAAATTATTGTAGTCGTTGTGATCAGCCATATTCAACCAACCGGATTACGAGGCAGTCCTTCTACATGGAGTCTTTCATTTTTTTACCCACCCAGATAGTCTTCGAATAACGCTAACTTCATGTTTAATCAATCAATTACTATGCGCTACCTGTTTTTTTTCTTTTGCTGCAGCATTACTGTTACATTAATTGCGCAACAATCGCCATACAAACAACTACAGACAAAATTGATCGACGCAAAAAACGGCGATACCATTCATCTGCCTGAAGGTATATTATCTATGCCCGGCAGCCTTTCCCTGGAAGGCAAGCATGATATTGTAATAATGGGCGCAGGCATGGATAAGACAATCCTTTCTTTCAAAGAACAGGCGACAGGTGCGGAAGGCATAAAGATCAGTAATTGCAAACGCGTCCGCTTAATTGACTTTGCCGTGCAGGATGCGAAAGGCGATTGCATTAAAGTGCAACAGGTAAATGGTATCGAATTTAGAAATGTTAAAGCTGAATGGACGGGTAAGCCTTCGGCAAAGAATGGTGGTTATGCTTTGTATCCTGTGCAGTGCCAGAATGTATTGATTGATGGCTGTTGGGCAATTGGCGCTTCTGATGCAGGGATTTATGTCGGGCAATCGAAACATATTATTGTGCGTAATTGCAAGGCATTTCATAACGTGGCCGGT
Source organism: Ferruginibacter sp. (assembly GCA_040006615.1). Taxonomy (GTDB): domain Bacteria; phylum Bacteroidota; class Bacteroidia; order Chitinophagales; family Chitinophagaceae; genus Ferruginibacter. Next base: position 2,402 of record JBDTWP010000206.1, on the reverse strand, counting down.
ATAGAAATTGAGAACTCCGCTTATGCCGACGTGTATGAAAATGAGGCATGGGAAAACAGCGGTGGCATACTTGTATTCGATCTTCCCGATCTGCCTGTTAAAGCTGGGACCCAGACAAGGGTTTTTCATAATAGTGTTCATGATAATAATCACCCCAATTTTGCGCCAAAGGGAAATATTGTCGCGAGTGTTCCTCCGGGTACAGGCATGCTCCTGCTTGCATCAAAACAGTCAGAAGTTTTCGGGAATAAAATTGAAAACAACCGTACTGCAGGTATTGCCGTGGTTAGTTATTTTATGGCCGAAAAACCCCTTAAAGACAGCTTGTACGATCCTTACCCGCAGGAGGCTTTCATCCATGATAACGCGTTTACCCGGAAAAAACAGCGTGCCACCATGAAGGGCCGGATGGGTAAAATGTACCGCTTTAAATTAAAGTTCGGAAGAAATGTTCCCCATATTATGTATGACGGGATTGTGGATGAAAAAAATGCAACTCCCGTTATCTGCCTTCTTAATAACCAGGAAGAAACATTTGTCAATATTGATGCCGCTAATGGTTTTAAAAAGATCAGCCGCGATGCAAGACCTTACCAGTGCAAAGGCAAGTCTTACGAACCGGTAAAATTAGAATGGGAATGAAAATTTTCTTCATAAATAAAGTTATAAAAACAAGCAGCATACTGGCGTTGTTGGTTTTTCTGCTGTCTTTTTCCATTACATCCAATAAGGCCGGGCATATTTCACCAAATGAAAAGTTATCAGCATATGGGTTCTTTGACGGTGATTTGAAACAATTGCAACCGGCAATGAATGTCTTTCCTTATGAATTGAACTCCACCTTGTTTTCCAACTATGCGGAAAAACTTCGTTTTGTTTATATGCCCGCGGGCAAACAGGTTGCATACAAAGAAAAAGGCGTACTTGATTTTCCGGAAGGAACTTTTCTCATCAAGAACTTTTATTATCTTTCTGATTCCCGTCACCCTGAAAAAGGAAGGCGTATTATTGAAACACGCTTGCTGGTGCATGGTCCGGAAGGATGGGAAGCATGGCCCTATTACTGGAACGATGAACAAACAGAAGCATATTACGATGTTGGCGGGGAGAGGACAGAAGTAAATTATATAAATAATAATGGAAAAAAAATAAAGACGGCCTACTACGTGCCAAATAAAAATGAGTGCAAGGGTTGCCACAGTTACAACCAGCAAATGCTGCCGGTTGGACCCTCCGTTTCCGAATTAAACAGGGAAATGAATTACGCCGGGGGTTCAAAAAATCAACTACTCCACTGGAAAGAAAATAACCTGATCAATGATCTCCCCGCATTAAATGCAATACCAAAAATGCCGGTATGGGATGATGTAAAAACCGGCTCGCTCAATGAAAGGGCGAGGGCTTACCTTGACATTAATTGTGCGAATTGCCACCGTCGCGGCGGGCCCGCAGAGACATCAGGTTTGTTGCTGAATTATGACGAACGGAATGCAACCGCAACCGGGATCTATAAAAGCCCTGTAGCTACAGGCAAAGGATCTGCAGGCCGCTTGTTTGACATTGTACCGCGCAAGCCCAATGAGTCCATTCTGTTGCATCGTATGCAGACAAACGATCCCGGGGAAGCAATGCCTGAACTTGGCCGTGAGCAGGTGCACCGTGAGGCAGTTGAGCTTATTTATGCGTGGATAAAAAATATGAGTGAACCGGTAAAATAATTATGCTGTTTTTCACTATTCAGGTTATTTTCTCTGCCACTAAAAATACCTGTGGATCACCCAACTCATAAGGTGTTTTTTCAACAGCATTATACATGGCAAATATATTTAACCCGAATAATTCTAATAATCTTTGTATTTCTCCCATAGTATATACATAATGCTTATAACTATGCTCCTCAGTGTGGTTGTTCCTTGTGTATTTTAAACGACTGATCATATAGCTGCCTGTTACAAAATATGCATTGTTTACCTGCATGGTAAAATCGTCAATAGTATATATTTTTTCCTTTGGGATTCCCGGCAAAATACTTTCTGCCACCATTCCGGAATTTATTACAAAACGCGCCCCGGGTTTTAAACAAGCTGCAACTTTTTTTATGAATGTCTTCATGCCTTCGTAATCGAAATATCCAAAACTGTTGCCGAGGCAAAATGCTCCATCAAAACGGCCCTTTAGTTCAAGCGATAATATATTTCCCTGTATCACGTGGACCGGTAAATTCTCTTCTTTTACCTTTTGGTTAAGTCCCTTTATAAATTCTTCAGAAATATCTACACCCGTTAGATTTATACCTTTTTTTGCAAGGTTTAAGGAAAGCCTTCCTGTACCGCACGGAATATCTAAAACAGAGTCTCCCCTGGTGATATTCATTACATCAACCAGGAAAGACGCTTCTTTTT
>JBDTWP010000205.1:0-11759 GCA_040006615.1 Ferruginibacter sp. | reverse complement strand
TTTTTTTTATCAAGAAAAAAAAGAAAATGAAGCCTAACCTATTATCAGCTTAGGTCTGCGAATGTCATACCTAATGCTATTTATTTAATTACTAACCGCAATAAAACAGACCCGTGTGGATTGATCTTTTGCATATATTGTTTCTTATATAAACCCAGGTCTTCTTTCTTCCATAAATCCCTTACCGTTATTTTACCCTTCAATTTTAATGCTGCAAAATCAACCCCCACCTCATGCGCAGCATCACCTATATTAAATAAGCCGACATACCGGTCCTTACTTCCGGATACTTCCGACACCCATACCATACTGCCTTCATTTTTATAAAGCTGCCTGGGGTTTTCCCCCTGTTGATTTACAGCCAGTACTTCATTATTGGTAAATAATTTTAATTCAATTTCCCTGTTATCCGGAAGGTTGCCGCCAAGCATCAGTGGCGAGCGGTAAATGCACCAGAAATTCATATGCGTATACAATTCATCCTCATTAAACCGGCTATACCGCTCAGGACCTACCGGGCCTCGTTTTGAGAGCTTCCCGATCTGGATCATATCACAATCGGGCCAGTGGCCGGGCTCACCTGCACCTTCCCAGCTTTTGGCGTAATCAAACATTTTTAATACCTGGTCCCAGTTATCCCAGAAATCATCCGCCATCCTCCAAAGATTGGAATATTGGGCGGCATGCAGGGCCTGCCCAACAGGAGTTTCTCCCGGCGACAGGCTAAATACAACAGGTCTGCCGCAGTTGGCGATGGCTTTTTGATAACCCTCCACTTCGGCAGCGCTATAGGGCCGGGCAATATCATCAACTTTTATAAAATCTACCTCCCAGGACGCATATAATTTCAGGAGCGAATTCAGGTATTCCTGGGCACCGGGTTTTAACATATTCAATCCGTACATGTGATTCATCCATGGGCACACTGAATTTGTATCTGCAACCATATCAGCGGTAATGCCATTGGTTCCCAATACCGGTGATCTCGACCACACCGCCTGGCGTGGAATACCCCGCATTACATGAATGCCAAACTTCAATCCCAATGCGTGCACATAATCGCTCAGCGGCTTAAAGCCCTTGCCTCCCAAAGCCGAGGGGAACTTATTTGGTTGCGGCATCAGCCTCCCCCATTCATCCATTTTTAACCAGGGAATATAAGAACCATCCTGCAATCGCATTTGATACGGGTTACCGATAGTACTTCCCGGTGGATTATCATACGACCACAAAAAATCCACCACCACATATTGCCATCCGAATTGGCTTAGATTCTTAGCCACATAATCAGCATTGGCCTTTACTTCATCCTCATGAACGGCGGAGCCAAAACAATTGTAACTGTTCCATCCCATTGGAGGAGTTTGTGCCAGTTGGCTAAATGAATTGTCCGGCACAGCCAGCAACAAACCAAATGCCATTAATATTGTTTTTCCATATAATTTCATAACTGGTGTTGAGTCTGATTTATTTTTTCTCCGGCACAATTATATATTTTTTCCCTTTTACTGTGCTGAAGGATATTACATAACCATTCACATCGCCAACGGATTTTGTACCCACACCCAAAACATTAACCGGGATTGGGGTTCTTATTGTACAAATACCACCTGAGCCCGAACTGATAACCGCACCCGTTAACCTGTGTTCTTTCCAATTGATGGATGCCTCAAAATTGCCCCTTGCCTTAAGACCCTTTACCGCTCCTTCTTTCCAGGCTTCCGGCAATGCAGGCAACAGGTGGATCCCGGCCAAATGACTTTGCAAAAGCATTTCAGCCATACCGGAAATGCCTCCAAAATTCCCATCTATCTGGAAGGGAGGATGCGCGTCAAACAGGTTCACATAAGAACCGCCTCCATCCGCATAATTCGTGCCCGCCTGACCTGTAATATGCAGCAGGTCGCGGATCATTTTATATGCATGATCACCGTCAAGTAACCTTGCCTGGAAATTGATCTTCCAAGCCAGGCTCCAGCCGGTTCCCGCATCACCCCTCAGCTCCAGTGTTTTCTTTGCGGCCGCTGCAAATTCAGGCGTCACAATAGGTGAGATCTGGCGCCCCGGGAACAACCCAAATAAATGGGAAACATGCCGGTGGTGCGGGTCTACATCCTCCCAGTCTTTATACCACTCCTGTAAATTCCCCTTTTTACCAATGTGCAGCGGGAATAGCTTGTTTCTTTTTGCCATGATCAGGTCACGAAAATCGGCATCCTCATTTAATTCTTTTGACGCCTCGATCAGGTTGGTAAACAAATCCCATATAATGGACATATCCATCGTAGTTGCAATAGACGCACTCCCCTTCTTACCATTGTCATCAATAAAATTGTTTTCAGGTGAAAAAGAAGGAGCAGTTACCAGCCAACCCTGCTTATCCTCCACAAGCCAGTCCAGGCAAAACGCAGCAGCCCCCTTCATTAAAGGATAGGCCGTTTCTTTCAGGAATTTTTTATCTTTTGTAAATGCGTAATGCGTCCATAAATGTTGCGAAAGCCAGGGTGAGCCCATACTCCAGTTGGCCCACATGGGATCACCTTTGCCGATATCCCCGACAGGGTTGGAAAGTGCCCATATATCACTGTTGTGATGCACGGCCCAGCCCCTGGTATGATAGAATTCCCTGGAGGTAACCGCTCCCGTAACAGCCGCATTTTTAATTAAATCCAAAAATGGAAGATGCATCTCGGAAAGATTGGTTGACTCGGCTGGCCAGTAATTCATTTGCACGTTGATATTGGTGGTGTAATTGGAACTCCAGGGTGGCCTCAATTCTTTATTCCAGATGCCCTGTAAATTGGCAGCCACTCCCCCCGGCCGCGAACTTGAAATAAGCAGGTACCTTCCATATTGAAAATAGAGTGTCTCTAATGACGGATCCTTTGCTCCTTTTGTATACCCGAGCAGGCGCTCATCAGTGGGCAGTGATGCATTGGTATTATCGGCAGGAACCGCAAGACTGAAGGATACACGGTTAAAGTACCGGTGAAAATCTGACAGGTGATTAGTGAGCAATAGCTGCCAGTTCTTCTTAACAGCAGCATGCAGGTACTGTTCTGCTATTTTGCTTTCATCTTTTCCATCAGCATCTGGGCATTTATCAAAACCATTGAAACTGGTAGCGGCAGAAATGAAAATCAACACCTCCGTTGCATTTTTTACCGTGATGCCATTTGTATCGGAGCTTATTACCCCCTCTTTACTGCTGGCCTTTACCTGCCATTCAAAACGCATCCCCCTGCATCCGGTAGAATCATCCTGCTGAATGGCATTTGCAGAACTAACGTAGTTAGGATCAAGATGGGAAGGTGCCTTTCCTTTTATAGCTATTTCGTTGTTACTGATCACCAGTTGAAAATGTTGTAACAGGCTCTTTAAGCCAATCCTGAAATTTAACTGCCCTCGTTTACCGGCAGTAAGACGGATAACAATCACCTGGTCCGGTGCGCTGCTAATCACCTGCCTGCTAAACTCGGTGCCGTCGATGGTAAAACGCGTAGTGGCAATTGCATCGTTGATATCCAGGTCCCGGTAATAGGATGAAGCCACAGTGTCTTTAAAATGCTGACTGATTATTAAGTCCCCCAACGGCAAATAGGATTCTGAATAATATCCCTGCATATTCTTTGCAAACCCGTATGCCTTGTCATAGTTTTCTTCTTTAAAAAGTGCTTCCCTGGCGAGCAATAAATTATCGTATGCCCCTGGGTTTACATTGGTTCTTACCGGCCCGCCGGTCCATAAACTGGCTTCATTCAACTGGATCAGTTCTTCCCCTACTCCACCAAAGATCATCGCCCCCAAACGGCCATTACCCACCGGCAATGCTGCTGTCCACACTTTTGCAGGTTCTTTATACCAGAGTTTTTTGGGTTGCTGGGCAATCAGTGAAGTAACAACAAAAAAGACCTGCAAAAAACATATCAATAATCTTTTTTTCATCATGTAGATTTTAGTTGCTCCTGGTAAAACAAAGCATAGAAAAATATTACCCTTCAATTATATGCCCAATAGAGCCTATTCAGTCCGGATATGCTTTGCCTGGCTGCCTGTGCAGACTTGGGCACATAAAAAGCTCAATGGCATTTATTGGCCTGGCATATATACATCTTTGTACCGATTAAAGTATTAACCTGGTTATTGAGGTATCCTAATGACAATAATTTAATAATGATTCCCTTATGAATTTTAAATCCCGGTCCCCATAGATTGATTGTAATGTACTACCCGTCAGTAAATCAACGCATATTTTTTCCCTTTCTTCTGCCGGTATCGCTGTTTTATCCTTTGAGGCTACGACAAGGTCCTTGTTATTTTTTGATGCCTTCCTGCCGTCCCCATATTCAAATTTGTTTATACGGGTCCTTGCTCTTTGAATTAATGCTGCCTTCGAAAGTGGTTCAATTGTAAGCGCTTTGTCAAACGTTGTAATAGCTTCATCAAATCGAAAGAGTGTTAACAAAGATCCACCCATTGTTATATATGCATTAATGTATGTACTGTCTATCTTAATTATTTTTGAACATATTTTAATTACAGTTTTTGTATCCCCCGACTGCTGGTTGATATAGATCTCGTTCTGCAGGTAATTTATTTTTTGCATATCCGGGTTAGGAATTACTCTTCCATTTTTAGCCTGGTTACTTTGATTTACTTTTCCCGTGGAGAAGTATGTAATAATACCCGGATCAAGCAATTTTCCATTTTTTACCGTACTGCGTTGTATGAGTTGACCATTTGGAAAATATCTTTCCCATACTCCATCATCCCTTCCTTCTTTTAATACTCTTTTTTGATTTAACGCCCCATTACTATAATACTCAATTTTAACCCCGTCCGCCATTCCTTCTTTATAGTTACAGGCCGATCCTAACTGGCCATTCTGATAATAAATCTTTAGCTCCCCATTTAGCCTGCCATCCTTGAGCGTTCCTTCGTTTTGCTTTCTTCCACTATTATAGTAGTCAATATATTTTCCACTATAAGGGATGTTATGGAAATGCCAGGCGTCATTTTCCATTGTCATTTGCTTCAGGGAAGGAATTTCTTTTATGCTGTCAGCCCTGTTGCGGTATTCTTTTGTAAAAATGTAGGTTACCCCATCAAAGCGCCGGAAACCAAGCAATTTTAAACTGTCCTTGTTTCTAATGACGGTCATATCTGCTATGTCTTCATTTGATATTTGATTCCAATCTTCGAGGTTATCAATAAGTGGAACATCGTCTATTACAAAAATCATCCTTTCATTTGAAGCCTGTGCAAATGAAGTAGTACAAATATGAAAAAGAGCGGTAAATAGTAAAATAGTTTTCTTCATATGGTACATTTAAAATTACTAACACAATATCTTAATCGCATTCCACCACTGCTTTAATAATCCCGGTTGATGGGTCCAGCCATGTTTCAAACACATCCTTCAACCCGCCAAATTCAACCCGGTGGGTGATATAGGTGGGAGGATCAACCAACCCTTTTTTCATCACATCAATTACATGTACAAAATCTTCCCTGGTAGCATTGCGGCTGCTCATGAGCGTTGATTCACGCTTGTGAAATTCAGGATGGCTGAAACTGATCGCTTCCTTCTGTAAACCAATCAGTACAAACCTTCCCCCATGAGCCAGGTATTGTAGTGCGCTGTTTATTGCCTTCTGGCTGCCGGTAGCATCAATCACCACGGTGGGCATATCCCCATTGGTGATTTCCTTCAACAGGCCCAATACGTCTTCCGTTGAGGCATTGATGGTATATTCCACCTTCAGCCTTTCTTTACAAAACTGTAATCGTTGATCATTAATGTCAAGCGCTATAACTTTGGCGCCGGCAATCCGGGCAAACTCCATCGTACCCAGCCCAATTGGCCCGGCACCAATTACCAGCACGAATTCATCCTTTTCCACATTGGCGCGACGAACGCCGTGCGCTCCAATAGCCAATGGCTCCACCAATGCCAGCTCATCATAACCCAGTCCCTCACTCTTAACCAGCGAATAAGCCGGCACGGAAAGATAATCCACCATTCCGCCGTCAATATGCACACCACAGACTTTAATTTCAGAACAACAATTGGGCTTGCCATTTCTGCATGCTATGCATTTGCCGCAATTAAAATAAGGAATAATGGTAAGCGCTTCTCCAGGCAGGAATCCAACCGATTCATCGGCTTCAACAAAATCCGCTGCCAGCTCATGGCCCAGTATCCTTGGATAGGTAAAATATGGCTGTGTGCCCTTATAAGCATGCAGGTCGGTGCCGCAAATACCAATACGTTTGATTTTTATGATTGCCCGCCCCGGCTGTGGCAGCGGTGCCATTATATCTATGTAATCTAATATTCCCGGCCTTGTACATATTAATGCATCCATTAGATCTTACTATTTTTTAAAACTTATTTTATACACTACCGCATTTTCCGACGGATAATTACCGGATGGTATAATAACCAACGCATCCGCCTGTTGCGACCAGGATACATTTTCAGTACTGCCCAAAAGGCTGATACCGGCAATTGTTCCATTGCCTGATTTTATACCCAATGCTTTCACAACTGTACTGGTAGCAGGTATTCCGAGCGCAATTGCATACAATATATCGCCCTTAACTGTAAAACGAATATCCTGCCCGGTAAAAGGTTTTTTCTGATCAACAAAACTACCGCTTGCCGATTCAGTCGGACCTTCACCAAAAACCTTCCATGGCCTTGTGCCATAAATGGCTTCGCCGTTTATATCGAGCCATTTACCCGTTCCCAATAATGTCTGGGTTTCTTCGTCTGTAATGGTACCATCCGATCGCGGCCCGATGTTCAATAACAGGTTGCCGTTATTACTTACTATATCTATTAAATTGGTGATGACATATTGGGCGGTTTTAAAAGTATTTCCGGCCGCGTATCCCCATGAACTGTTTCCGATCGCATCATCCGTTTGCCAGGGAATTTGCCGGATACCCGCCAGTTTGCCACGCTCCATGTCCAGCACGGCCGAACCATCCGGGAAGGCGGTATTTTTATAATTTATTACCACGCCTTTATTCCATTCAATGCCCCTGTTATAATAAGATGCGGCGAAAGATTTCCTGTATGGATCCATTGCCGGTTGTTCGATCCACCAGTCGAACCAGAATAATTGTGGTTGATAATTATTAACAAGCTCCGTGTTGCGAAGCAACCAGTCATTCATATATTCGGCAGACGGCGTTTCATTTTCCTCCCTGGCAGGACCATAAAGATCTTCATTTTTATGGTCAAGTACGTCCGAATCGAACCTACGCCCTCCATTCATAAACCACCAATGCTCAATACGGTGTGAAGATAAGCCAAATATCAGACCCTGTTTACGGACCTCCGTCGCCAATTCTCCAATCACATCCCGCTTCGGCCCCATTTCAAAAGCATTCCATTTGGAATAGGCGGTCTTATACATGGCAAATCCATCATGGTGTTCCGCCACAGGTACAACATATTTTGCACCTGCTTTTTTAAACAAACTAACCCATTGTCCGGGACTAAATTTTTCGGCCTTGAACATCGGTATGAAATCCTTGTATCCGAATTTATTATGTGGCCCGTAGGTTTCAACATGGTGCTTGAATTCTTTTGTGTCCTTCCGGTACATCTCACGGGGATACCATTCAGAACCAAATGCGGGGACTGAATAAACCCCCCAGTGTATAAAGATGCCAAACTTGGCATCCCTGAACCAATCCGGTGTTTCGTATTTTTTTAATGATTCCCAGTTAGCCTGGAACCTTTCCTGCGCACGCACAGAAGGAAGCATCGCAATGGAGAAAAGCAACACTACAAAAAACTGAAAAAACTTTTTCATATACTGTTATGTTATTATTAAAATACCGTTCTGATCGTCAATATCGAATGGTGAATCTGCCTTGGCCATGTAGGAACAGGCCGCGGCCTGTTCTGGTGAAGCACTCTACCCGAATGCCATCCGCAGGAACAGGCTGCGGCCTGTTCCTAGTATTCAATACCCCGCACATTCATTCGCATTATGTAAACAGATTCAGACGCGGTAATAAATAATATATCCCTGTTTTGCCCACCAAAACAAACATTTGCTGTCCACCCGGAAGGGATATCAAAATGTTGAATCTTAATTCCCAGCGAATCATAAACAGTAACCCCTTTCCCTGCCAGGTAAAGATTTCCCCTATTGTCAAGTGTCATTCCATCGGCAAGATCGGATGCAAAAGCGCTCCTGTCCTTTAAAGTACCGTCTTTATCGATCGCATATTTAAAGATCTTTCCAACACCCATGTCTGAAACAAACAAATATTTCCCATCCTTTGTACCGGTAATACCATTGGGCTTTTTTAGGTCCTCATCCACCAGGATGGGTTCCTTTTTACCATTGGGCAGATAATAAAGCCTTTCCCCTTTTATATCCGGATCAGGCGCTTTTCTTAGCCAGTAATTGCGTTGAAAATAAGGATCAGTAAAATAAATTCCGTCTTTAGGATCTATCCATAAATCATTTGGTCCGTTAAACTGATGTCCTTTAAAATCTTTGAGTAGAACAGTCACTTTTCCCATTGGGCTAATCCGCCACAATTGATTCTTTTCATCCGCACAGGTTACCAGGTTTCCCTTCCGGTCGAAATACATACCATTCGACCTCCCTGCGGAATCCAGGAAAACTGATAACTTCCCATCGATACCATATTTCCATATTTTATTATTTGGCTGATCTGTAAAAAATATATTACCCTGCATGTCAACTGCAGGGCCTTCAGTAAAACTAAACTTGCTGGAAATTAATGTTGGCCTGGCATCTTTCGCAATTGAAGTCTCCGGTAGCTGGCTAAATGCGTTAAAGGAACACAGCAAAAGACCTTGCAAAATTAACTTATAGCCGCTGTACTTAATAACCGGGATAATTTTTTTCATTTTTTTATAGGATTTCTTTTATCAATACTTCGGCAACATGCAAAATTATGACCCCATATCTGTTTTTGATTGAAAAATATATTTGCGATTTTTACTCATTAATTATCATTCCTACCCGGTCCAACGCGCGTTTCAGTACCGGTAACCAGAAGTCGTGAATGTCCGCGCCCTGGCGGCACTCAAAACTGCCATGTCGGAAAATAAAAATTTAATAGAGGGGAATGAAATTATTAAAGAAGGGCTTTTCAAAGATTGATATAATCGGAGACCAGGATTAATCTTTCTTCCGGTACAGAAATTTTATCCGCTTTTTCTTTGTCAGGATAAATATAATCTACTTCGTACTTTTCAGAATTATGTTCATAGTGGCAGATTACCGCCCTGCCAGCGGGTTTATACTCCGTATCCAAAAGCGTAACTACCTGGCCAGCATAATACTTCATATAAAAAACCTTTTCTTAATGTAAATATATTATAAATAAGGATTTTTAATAATGGTTTTTGTGCACAGATTTTATTAACAAATGTGGATAATTTAAGTGCATTAATCTGTTAAAAGGCCAGGCCCGTTCTTTCAAGATTAATCACATCTTTTACTGATACTGTATATTTTTCCGCATAGCCCATTTCCCTTATTTCAACTATCAACCGATTGTTGGAAATCTTATTAACCACCCTCCAGAATAAATTGTGCTGTATGGGATGGGCGCCGCTGAATAATACTTCATCACCAATATGAATTTCATCCATCGTAAATTTTGACTTTTTCATGATAAATTGTTTCAATATTATTTACAACAAAAAACAGACCAATGGCATTTTGACGTCCTTTTGCAATTTTAGTTTAATAAATTGGGGAATAATAACAACAAAAACTTGTATTGAAAGGTTCAAAAATCATACTCTTCCTATATAAGATAGTGTAAAAAATTAGCATGTTATTAACAAAAGGTTACGGTTTTTAAACCAAAACTTCGGCTAACTAAGTAAAATATTTTGATTATAACTGCCATTTTGCTATCTATCGGGAAAAGTCGCATCGGATGTCCAGGGGTAAATAAATTCCAATTCAACAGAATAAAAAAGAAGGTTTCAGCAAGTTGGTCTTACTCCAGAGGGCTCAGTCGTTCCTGTCCCCCCAAATAATCCTCTCTCTTCTGGCTTTACCCGGACTGCCGGCCAAAGGGAAGAGTTTCACCCTTACTAAATAGTTCTGTTACCTGCTTGCCATATACCTGGTTCTACTAATTCCCATATCATTTCCACATTAAAACCACATTTTACCACATTATTGTGATTTAATGTATGAATAATATATATTTGATATGATATTAATAGGAACAAGATACCTGGTAGACAGCCAGTTCGTATTTTACTATTATGGCAATTGATTTTATTAAATAAAAAACAAAAATTATGGCCCGTATTACAGAAAAAGGTATCAGTGGCCTGGTTGGCAACGTAATATTTTATACTTCCAACGGTCAAAATTACATCCGCTCGAAGCCCCGCAAAAAAAATAAGAAAAAGGGAGACCCTGTCAATCCTTTAAATACCATCTTTGGCGCTGTTTCCACCTATGGCTCCGGTATGATCAAACGAATGAGCGGCAGTTTTCTTTTCCGTTTTAACCTTGCCACCTATAACCTGGGTCGGGGTTGGATGCGCAACCAATATGCAGCACATAAGGATGACGCTATCTGGGAACTCTCAGCAAGGAACAATACCATGTGCCAGTTGAATTCCGAAACAGACCTACGGGATTTTCTTGGAACAGCTATCACTGTAACCAATGATGGCAAGGGCCTGGTAAGAATAAGCATTCCGGAGATAAATCCTAAAAAAGACCTGAAAGCCCCACCGCGGACCATGAGAGTGAACCTGAAAATGATCATAGTAACATCTCCTTTCCGGGAAACGGAAATACGAAACAATTTCTGGATGGAGCAACACAATTTTGATTATAGCGATAGCATAGCTCCTTCAAAAGAAAGTATACTTGATACAAAAACAGCCGAAGGGGATATTGCCATTGTGGTGATCGCACTTGAGTTTGAAACCACCCGTTCGGGAAAGGGCTTTTATAATACCGAAAAGCGCTGGTTACCTGCGGCGATCATTGCCATGGGAAGGCTAAAAAATTAATTCGTGGAAAACTATAAAATCACCGGCAAATATTTTATCTGAATTACAGTATACACCTTTATACCAATTTAAATATTTAATTGAACGATACTCGTACTAGTGTCATGTTTAAGGTAAAATTGTCGGGTAAAGTCTTTTTTAATTTAATTCGTGCATTTTGATTGGTGAACTGCCAGTTTATCACGGTTTTTTTATTGTTCAAGTATTCCTGAAAACCCGTCTGCACTTGTTGCGATAGCAATCTCATCAATTGTTTAGCTGCCTGTGCAGAAAAAGTATAAAGCAAAACAAAATAATTCTGTCATCATAGCGTTCTCATTTATACTTTATTGCCTTTTTATTTAATTAATAAAGGGGGAAACATTATTTTAAAATCCAACAATGTCAAAAACAAGGCAATTTAAGGATGAAAGTTATGGGGCATTAGGGGAAGAAATTGCTCTTCAGAAAAAAGAGAATGCAAAACTGACTGCAGAATTGATTATTGCCAGGAAGAAAGTTGATTTTCAATATAGGGAGAAAGAAAAAAGAGCCGCGGAACTAATCATTGCTAATAAAGACCTTAATTTTCAAAACAAAGAGAAACAGAAACGGGCTTCTGAATTAGTCATTGTTAACAGGGAAATCACTTTTCAAAATGGAGAAAAGGAAAGTAGGGCAGCAGAGTTAATTATTGCTGACAAAGAACTTGCCTTTCAAAATGAAGAGA
>JBDTWP010000204.1:0-11822 GCA_040006615.1 Ferruginibacter sp. | reverse complement strand
TTTTTATTCGAGGCCGCTTTCATATACTAATTGCGAATGTTTCACCTAATTCTATAAATTATTTTGCCGGTGCAGGTTTCAATTGCCCTAACCAGACTCTTTTACCCTGGAACATCCTGACCAAATACATTAATCCAACAAATATGAAGAAGAAGGGACCGGTGAAACCAAGCAATGCAATGAATTTGGTACCATAAAACTTATCCATCGGCCGTCTTAATCTTTCTGCAATAAGGTACATACTGGGCACCATTACAAGGGTTAAAAAGAAAGCGAAAATCAAGCCGAAAATGATCGTCCAGCTTAAAGGGCCCCAGAACACAACACTATCCCCGCCAAAGAAAATATTCGGCTGCAAATGCCGGAACAGGGAAACAAAGTTAATATTAAAACCAACGGCTAAGGGCAGCAGGCCAAGTATGGTAGCTATCGCGGTAAGCAATACAGGAATGATTCGAATACGGCCCGCCTGTATTGTAGCTTCCCTGGTTCTAATACCCCTGCCCCGCAACACATCGGTAAATTCAATTAACAAGATCCCGTTTTTAATTACAATACCGGCCAGGCCTACAACACCTACTCCAAGCATGATTGTGGAAATGGTCATTCCCGTTAAAGCGTAGCCCAACAATACTCCGATTACAGAGAAGAAAATTTCGGTAAGTACAATAAATGGTTTACTGAGCGAATTAAATTGCAATACCAATATTAAAAAGATAATGCCCAGGGCGATTATAAGCGCTGTTCCCAGGAAGGTTTGGGTTTCCAATTCCTGTTCACCCTGGCCCGTTTGCTTAATAACGACATCCAGGGGAATTTTTGTTTTTAATTTAAAGTCAGCGATCTTGTAACCCAACTCGGTGTTTACAGCACCGGTCATAGAAGGATCCAATACGTTTGATTGCAATTGTATGGTACGCTTAACATTTTTCCTTCTTATACCTCCTGATGAATTGGTATAATCCACTTTTGATACAGCACTTAGCGGTATGGATTTTACCCGCATCGTATTCATGTCCATAAACGTGATACGCATATTCATCAGGTCGGTAATATTATTGCGCATCAGATCCGTGAAACGCAGCTGAATCTTATATTCATCTTCCCCATCTTTTATTTTGCTAACCTCTTTACCAAATACAGCGGTACGTATTTCCATACCGATCTGGCCGGTACTTAATCCTTCCATCATCGCTTTTTCCCTGTCTACATTCACGGTTATTTCGGGGCTGTTCAGGTCCACATCCATCTTCAGGTTTTCAATACCATATACCTGGTTGGTATCTAAATAATTGGAAAGGGCACTGGCCACCTGTGCGATTTCTTCAAATTTGTCACCCACAATTTCAATATTTACGGGAGGGTCTGTGGGAGGGCCACCACCTTCCTGCGCCACTTCAATACTGGCACCCGGTATACCGCTCATATTTTCCCTGATCTGATCGAGATAGGGTTTGGTCGTTTTACCGTGCCTTTTTGCGTATTCTACAAAAGATACCTGTATCCTGCCTAAGTTGGGTTGAACGCTGCGGTTATTGTCCATTGGATTATTCGCACTTACCGCCACATTTGCAATGATACTCTCCACGATACTGCCTGCCTTGCCGGGTTTTTCCTTTTCCAATACTTTATATACCCTTTTTTCAAGTGTACGAGTTATGCTATCTGTAAACTTTATATCTGTACCCACCGGCATTTTTAAGTAGACATAAATAAAATTAGGATCGCCACTGGGGAAAAAGGTTGATTTATTCCCCCTGGCCATCAGCAAGAGAACCGAAATTGGAAAAAGAAGGAATAAGGCTACCAACATCCATACAGGCCTGGTTCCTTTTAATACCCAGCGCAATAGATTCTCGTATAGATTCATCAGCCGAGGCAGCGCCTTTTCCTGGAAACGGTGAATGATGTCATTTAGAACATACCTGTTCAATACTGCAAGCAATGCCATTAAGAAGAGGAAGTTGGCAAGGCCGGGGGACCCGACTAAATGCAGCAGCAGCCCGGATATGATTGCCGTCCAGAACCACCATTTGCGAAAAATATCCCTTTTAGGTTTTTCAAACTCTTTGCCTTCAGGCTTCATAAAGCTTACGGCAAAAACGGGGTTAAATATAAAAGCTACGATCAGGGATGCCGCCAGGGTTAATATTAACATGGTGGGCAAATAGATCATAAACTTACCAATGATTCCTTTCCAAAAAAGCAACGGGAAGAAGGGCGCCAGGGTGGTAGCGGTACCGGCCAATACAGGAATGAATATTTCACCTGCAGCTTCCTTAGCGCTCCGGATGATAGGAACTTTGCCATT
Organism: Ferruginibacter sp.; assembly: GCA_040006615.1. GTDB lineage: Bacteria > Bacteroidota > Bacteroidia > Chitinophagales > Chitinophagaceae > Ferruginibacter. Next base: position 9,511 of record JBDTWP010000204.1, on the reverse strand, counting down.
GTTGTAAATACGGTGTGTGTTTTCAATAACCACGATAGCGTCGTCTACAATGATCCCAAGGCCAAAGAGCAATGCAAACAAAACAATAAAATTCAACGTAACACTGGTACCTACGACAGCATCGGCGATTGGCAAAAACAGAAATGCTACAAATACACTCAGTGGCACGCTCAGCGCTACAAAGAATGCATTGGTAACGCCCATAAAAAACATTAATACCAGCAATACCAGGACAAAACCAATAATTATGGTGTTTACCAGTTCATCAAAAGAAGTAGCCGTTTGTCTACTTTGATCGCCGGTGATAACCACGTTCAAATTTTTTGGCAGCTCTTCATTTATTTGCATTTCGGCTACAATGGCTTTTATTTTACCGGCTGCTTCAATCAGGTTTTCACCGGAACGTTTTACAATATTCAGGGTAACCACATTCTTACCATCCAATCTTGCATAACTTTCTTTTTCTTTTACCGTATCAATTAATTGGGCAATATCCCTTAAATAAACTGATCCTCCCTGTGCGCTGCTTCTTACAACGATATTCTGAAGGTCCAATACGCTTATAAATTGCCCTTTCACACGCAAAGTGCGCTTCATATCACCCACTTCAATCAAACCACCCGTAATATCACGGTTCTCCCTGCTGATGGCATTTTCAATATCAGTAAAACTAATACGTGAGGTATTCATTTTGTAAGGATCCACGTTTACCTGGATCTCTCTTTCAGGTGCACCGACTATTTCCGCCCTCGTAATTTCACTCAGCTCTTCAAAATGGTCCTGCAGTTTATCTGCATATTGTTTCAATTTAACTCCATCGAAATCACCGCTTACATTTACAAACATGATCGGCATTTCACTAAATGCAAATTCCTGCACATCCGGCTCTGATGTCAGGTCTGTAGGCAGATCAGTCTTGGCCTTATCAATTGCATCTTTTACTTTCTGTTTGGCCAATTCGGTTTTTATATCAGTATCAAATTCCACTACTATCAAACTATAATCTGTTTGAGAAGTACTTTGAATTTTGTTCACTTTGGCGCCACTAATCCCTTTTAGTTGTTTTTCTATCGGCCTGGTTACAAGATTTTCTATATCTTTTGGCGAGTTACCGGTATAGATGGTAGTTACACTAATAGTGGGTACTACGATATCCGGATACTGTTCTTTCGGCAGCGTGTTAAACTTGACAAGACCGTACGCGGTAATTATCACGGCAACAATATAAATTGCGGTACGGTTGTTAATAGACCAACTGGTTGGGCCGAACTCTTTAAACCTGTCTTTTACGCCTTCAATAAAATTCATAAACAAAAATTAAGCGGCCTCCTCTGAATCCCTTTCAGGTGGGATTTGCAAGGCCATGATCATTTGAAATTCCTTTATTTTTCCGAGCCCTTACTTTAGAATAATTTAAAAGAGTCAGAATAATCTTACCATTCGAAAGCCTTCTGCAGGGGAGATTTACATAAGGCTAACATTGGTACTGATCAATTGCCCTTCATATAAATTCTGAAATCCTTCAGTTATTATTTGTTCACCGGGGGTTAGGCCTGATTTCACTTCTACTAACTGACCATACATTTCACCAATAACAATATTTTTCTTTTGGGCGATCGTTTTGCCATTGCTTAATTTACCCATTACATATACATATTTTCCTTTCTCATCAGTTTGCACCACATTCACCGGAATTACCACAGCATTGTTTGCAGCATAATCCAATATTTTTATCACTGCCAATTGATTGGGTTTTAAACTGGCATCATAAGGAATTTTTGCTTCCGCCACAAATCCACGCTGTGTGGGATCTATGGACTTACTAATCAGGGAAAGATTAGTTTTAATATTTTTGTTAATATCCGGGATAAGCACATTTACAACTGACCCTTTTTGTATGCGCCCGGCATAGTTTTCGGGTACATTGGTAACTACTTTTAAACTGCTGGTATTAACGATTTTAATTTGTGGCCCTGTGGATCCAACACCCTGGAACAGCTCACCTACTCTTATATTTACATCATCAGCAATCCCGGTTACATCACTATACACATTCGATGTTTTTAATTGTTCGTCAGCTACTTTTACCACCTCTTCTGCGGCATTTAATTGATTTTGCAGGCTTTCCGCATTTGTTTTAGCTGTTATCAACTGAACCTCAGTGCCAATGCCCTGATCCCATAAATTTTTCTGGCGCTGGTAAATATTTTTTGCAAAGGCCAATTGTGTTTTTATTCCTTCCAACTGTTGCCTGGAAGCTACAATCTGCTGACGATTTACCGCATCATCCAATTTTAAGATAAGCTGACCCTTTTTAACAAAATCACCTTCCTTTATATAAAGCGCTTTCACCTGGCCTGGCAAACCACGTGGGGAGATGTACGAAATATTATCTGCATCTACTATTCCCTGCAGATCAATAAAATGTTGAAAATTTTGTGTAGCCACGGTTGCGGCGTTAACTAATTTAACCTTAGATCTATTGACAGCATTGGTGTCTAGTTTTGATATGTCCGCTTCAAGCTGCCTGATCTGTTCTTCCTGTTTGTTTTTCTCAATCTTTAATTTTTCCAGTGAGGCTTTTTTATCATTCAAAGTGGCATCATTATCTTTTTTACTGCTCCCGCAGGAAGATAAAAACACTAAAGCCATCGCACTTATTGCCAAGTATTGTCTCATTGATGTATGGTTAAATAATTTATACACGTTGGTTGTTTTATTGGTCATTTCAAATATTTTATTAAAGTTTACCTACTGCTTTTAAGAGGTCGATCCTCGCGATAATGGCATCATACAAAGCGCTGATATAATTTGTCTGGGCTGTTTTTAAGTCAACCTGGGCTGTATTGATTTCAGTAGAGCTTCCGGTACCTGCTTCATATTTCCTTTTAGTTTGTTCGTAAACCAATTCGGCCAGGGCCATATTCTGCTTTTGGTAATCCATGGTAGAAGTGGCCGTTATAAAATTATTTTTAGCAACTTCAACATCATTATCAATACTTATTTTCAGCCCTTCCAGCTGGTTCCGGGTTTGTTGCAGTTCCAATTTTGACTGGGTAATTTTTGCCCTGGTGCTGAAGCCTTTAAAAATAGGTATGTTTATGTTGAGCCCTATGTAAGAAGTAGTAAACCAATCTCCCTTATTAAAAATATCAAACTTTGTACGCTGAGCCTGCTTGCTATAGTTAGCATTAAAGTTCAGGACAGGTATCTGGCTAAGCCTATACCGCTTAATATTATATGCATTCAGTTTATTGGTAATTTCAAGTAACTGGTACTCTTTCCGGTCATTGTATTTGTAAACGCTGCTTTCTACAATATTTTCTTTTACCTGGGTATCATTAAGCGTATCCGTCAAAACCAGGCTGTCTTTGAGAGGCATGCCCAACAAAACTTTTAACCCCGCATAACCATTCCTGATACTGTTCATTGTCTTTAACTTTTCTGTTTGCAGGTTGGCAAGCTGCACGGTTAGTTTATCAACATCCACTTTTTCTGCAAATCCATTTTTATAGATCTCCCTGGTATCATGATCCCATTTCTCCATTCTTGAAATGTTGGCATCCAGCAATTCAATCAAGGTTTTACTTACTACTAACTGATAGTATACCTTGTAAATATTCGCCTTTATATTTTCCTGTGTTATTTCGGCAGCTTTTCGCCTGGCATCAATACTTGATTTTCGTGCCTGTAATCCTACAAATACCTGTCCGTCAAATATTACCTGGCTTAGTGATACGCCTGCATTGGATCCGTACTTAGTTCCAAATTTTACGGGTAAATAAGTACCTGCCGGCTGCCCGACTATTTCACCGGGTAACAAAGAAGTAGGTATATACAGGTAGTCGGTAACTGAGCCGTTGGCAGTTATTTGAGGAAAAGCACCCGAAGTAATATCCCTGGTATACTGTTCCTGTATCAACACGTCCAACAGCGCATTTTTAACCTGTACAGAATTAGTTAACCCATAATCTACTGCCTGCTTAATAGAAAATTCATTTGTCTTTTGCGCCATGGTACCAGCGCCAAATATGAAAAGTGAAACCGTAGTGAGTATTGTTAGTTTTATCATTTTACTTCTTTGCATCTTTACTATTATTAATTCGCTCCTGCTGGTGTTTTAAGATCATTTTATACCCTTTTTGAGAAACCAGGCCATAGAGGTAATGAATGATCAGTTCTTCTTCTATCTCTGCCATATTATCCTTTAATTTCGAATTGAATTCCGGGTTGAATGACATCATCATACTTTCTACCCTAAACCTGGAGATAATGTCTACATTAATTCCGGCCCTGTATAATTCCTCCTTTATGCCCCTTAAGATATTATCCCGGGTAACATTAAACAGGTAATCATTCTTATATTTATGAAATTTCAGAAAGGCTTTTGGATAATATTTCTGCATGTCAAAAATCAATGCAGGGTTCATGCTGCTAAACATTTCTACGATCATGTCGATCGCCATAAAAATTTCATGGACAGCATTCCTGGAATTGCTCCTGTCGTATTCGCAAATATTTTCATTCCTTTTAAATTCACCTTCCACTACGGCGTCTACCAGTTCATCTTTATCAGCATAAAACTGGTAGATGGTTTTTTTACTAATGCCCAGGCTATTGGCGATGTCGTCCATACTCACGCTGCGCAAGCCGTATTGCATAAAAAGATCGTGTGCTTTTTGCTTTATCCGTATCCCTGTGTCTAAATCTGCCATATAAAAATGCAAAACTAAGGAAACTTTTATTGTAACCAAAGTTTCCATCCGGTTATTTTACCACTCGTAACAATTTATTCATATTGTCGTGTCATATAGCAATCATTTATCTTTGATCATTAAATTCTCACATTATGAAAAAATCATCCGGGTATAAAAAGTTATTCCAGTTCTTTATCCAGGGATTACTGATATTGGCGCCCATTGCTATTACTTTTTGGGCCATTACCACCTTCTTTATCTTTGTCGACGGTATTTTACCCAACCTGCTGCATGGGATAATGCCCAAACTAATGACCGATGCCGAGGGCAATATTAAGCGAATAACCGGGCTGGGCTTCGTGGTAGTGATCCTGCTGGTGGTTTCTGTAGGTTATGTATCATCTAATTTTGTATTTGGCAAGGTAGTAGATGCTTTCGATAAACTATTGGAAAAAACCCCTGGGATAAAATTCATTTATTCTACATTAAAAGACTTTTTTGAAGCACTGGCCGGAGAAAAAAAGAAATTTACTTATAATGTACTGGCCAATGTGGATGACAATGATGTATGGCGGATCGGCTTCATTACCCAGGAAAATATGGAAGAATTTGGATTTACAGATTACGTGGCGGTGTATATACCGATGGCATATTCAGTAGCCGGGAACGTATATGTAATTCCCAGAGAAAGGGTAAAAAAAATTACCAATATCAGTGCAGCACAAACTATGAAGTTTGCGGTGAGCGGGGGGGTTACGGATGTAGTGGATAGTGCTCATTTTCCTCCCGGCCCTTAAGGAGTATACCCGGTCAGGTCCGGTGATACTACTCTATCCCCTGGTCGGGCCACTTGTTTAACCCGGTATTTTTACCTCCCTGGAGGATGGGGGTAGTTTCTTTATTAAATTCACTTTGCATGAAGCGTTTCCTGTTGCTTATTACCGGCTGCCTGTTTGTATCCGATTGCTTCTGCTGGGGATTTTTTGCACACCAAAAAATAAATTATTATGCTGTCTTTTTATTGCCTCCCGAAATGATGGTACTGTACAAACCCAATATCGCGTTTATAAGCGAACACGCGGTGGATCCTGATAAACGGCGCTATGCGGTAGCCGCTGAAGCCCCGAGACATTATATGGATATTGATCATTACGGGGAATATCCTTACCAGGATTTACCGCGTGTATGGAAAGATGCGGTTGCAAAATATGGTGAGGATTCTTTGAGGATGTATGGAATAGTACCCTGGCATGTACTAAGGATGCTTTCCCGGCTTACGGTAGCTTTTAAGGAAAAGAATTTTAGCGGGATCCTGAGGAACAGTGCTGAGCTTGGCCATTATATAGCCGACTCGCATGTACCCTTACATGCCAATAGTAATCACAATGGCCAGTTCACCAACCAGAAAGGCATACATGCATTTTGGGAAAGCCGCGTTCCGGAATTGCTGGCAGATAAAGAATTTGATTTTTTTATAGGCAAGGCTCAATATATTGATAACCCTGGTGAATATATTTGGGCCAGGGTGTTGGAAAGCGCCAAGGCTTCGGATTCCGTCTTAAGTTTCGAGAGGGCACTTACCAGGTCATTTCCTCCTGATCAGAAATATAGTTTTGAAAACCGTAACGGGGTATTAATCCGCCAGTACTCATCGGCATTTACCATTGCTTTTAATAAAAAACTGGAAGGGATGGTTGAAAGGAGAATGCGCTTATCCATTGCCACGACCGCTTCTTTCTGGTATACTGCCTGGGTAAATGCGGGGCAGCCGGATCTGCGGGGTTTATCAGGGCAGAAATTTTCCGAATCAGATGCCAAAGAGTTTGATGCGCTGAATGATAGCTGGAAAAATGGGGGAAAGATGATCGGGAAGCAGGAGGATTAGGGGATATTGGAGGATGGAGGATGGAGGATGGATTTGAAACAGGCCTTTCAATTGTAATATCATTAGTAACACATAATATTTTCCATTTCGCGGTTGTTTTGAGGGGTTTCATGAATTTCAAACTCCAAGTGGGAATTTTCTATCGTGAGGTCAGCCTGAAGAATAAATCCGATTTATACAATCGCCCTTTGGTTTTCCAGGGGGCAATTTTTTTTACTTATTGCCGTGTCAACAATAAGCTGGTGTATTATTTATTAGAAATTATGAAAATCGAATTGCACGAATTAATATCACTTTGAGTCATTTTATGCCTGACATTCGAATATGGTAATAGATATTTTTGAAAGTACCTTAAAGAAACTTTTCCAATTTTAACTGATTTTTTTCTTTTGAGACCAATAAACAGCAGGATTTCCCGGATATGAAGCTCATACCGGTAAGTTTTAATTATTTCACAAAAGGATTAGTTTTCATTTGGGTACTTTTGCATTCGAAAAAATCATAGCTCAAATATTAATCAAAACAACGAGTGATACATAATTTTAATGCGGGGCCATCTATTTTACCAAAAGAAGTTTTTCAAAAAGCCGCGGAAGCAGTATTGAATTACAATAACAGTGGTTTGTCTATTTTAGAGATTGGCCATCGTACCGCCACTTTCCAGGCAATAATGGATGAAGCGAGGGCATTGGTAAGGGAATTAATGCAATTGGATGACCGGCATGATGTATTGTTTTTACATGGTGGCGCTTCTACTCAATTTATGCAGGTACCGATGAACCTGTTGGATAAGAACGAAACGGCTGCCTATGCAGATACCGGCGTATGGGGTATTAAGGCCATAAAAGAAGCGAAGCTTTTTGGGAAGGTAGATGTGGTTTGTTCAGGCAAAGAAAGTAATTACACCATTATTCCAAAAGATTTTGCCGTACCCAATGACGCTGTTTATTTTCATATCACCACCAACAATACTATTTACGGAAGCCAGTGGCAAGGGATACCGCACACAAGCATCCCCCTGGCAGGTGACATGAGCAGTGATATTTTCAGCAGGGTGATTGATTTTAATGCTTTCGATCTTATTTATGCGGGCGCTCAAAAAAATATGGGGCCTGCCGGAGTAAATCTTGTGGTGGTAAATAAAAATATCCTGGGTAAAATAAAGCGCTCGATTCCTACCATCATGGATTACCGCAATCATATAAAAGAAGGCAGTATGTTAAATACCCCGCCTGTATTTGCGGTATTTGTATGTTTGCTGACCCTGCGCTGGCTAAATGCACAAGGTGGCGTTGCTGCAATCGAAAAATTAAATGAGGCAAAAGCGGCATTATTATATAAAGAGATAGATGAAAATCCCCTGTTTACCGGAACGGTGATTAAAGAAGACAGAAGTAAAATGAATGTTTGTTTTGTGATGGATAACCCTTCCCTGGAAGAAACCTTTCTCAATTTCACAAAAGAAAGTAATATTGTGGGTATTAAGGGTCACCGGCTGGTGGGAGGCTTCCGGGCATCTTTGTACAATGCATTGCCCATCAGCAGTGTTGAAGTATTGGTAAATGCCATGAAAGAATTTGCATTAATCCATGCTTAACCCAATTACAATATATTTGCGATAAGCTAATAATCTTACATAATGATCACGATACACCCTTTTAAAGCATTGCGACCTGAAGCCCAGTATGCCAAACAGGTTGCCTCCCGTCCTTACGATGCACTCAATAGTAAGGAGGCGAAGATAGAGGCACAAGGCAATCCCAGCAGTTTTTTACACATCACGAAAAGTGAAATTGATTTACCGGAAGATATTGATCTTCATTCCCAGCAGGTATATGATACCGCAAAAAAGAACCTGGATGCATTTATCAGCAGGAATGTTTTATTTCGCGAAAGCAAGGCCTGTTATTATATCTATCAGTTGGTAATGAATGGAAAAAGCCAGACGGGATTGGTATGCGGCAGCAGCCTGGATGATTATGAGAAAGATCTTATAAAGAAGCATGAATTTACACGGCCCGAAAAGGAACAGGATAGGATTAATCATATCACCACAACAGGTGCCCAAACGGGTAATGTTTTTTTAGCCTATAAAAGTATAGATGATATCGACAAACTGATCAACAAGTGGAAAAAAGAGAAGAATCCCGTGTATGACCTACTGGCAGACGATGGCATCCAGCATAGCATCTGGATCATAAACGATTCAGATACCATTAATACAATAACTGAATTATTTAAAACGCAGGTTCCTTTTACCTATATTGCCGATGGGCATCACAGGGCCGCCTCAGCGGCCAAAGTACGCAAGGCTTTAGGAAAGAAGGCCCCGGAGGGTGCTGATATTTTCCTAACCACTTTATTCCCTTCCAATCAATTGCAAATTATGGATTACAACCGACTGGTAAAGGATTTGAATGGACTAAGTACATCGGAATTCCTCGAAAAAACCCAACACGCGTTTCTGGTTGAAAAAGCCGGCAAGGCCTTTTCTCCGGCACACCTGCATGAATTTGGATTATACATTGATAAACAATGGTACAGTTTGACAGCTAAAGAACATACGTACAATAATGACCCAATAGGCATTTTAGATATAACCATTCTGCAAAATAATCTACTGGATCCCCTGCTGGGTATAAAGGACCAGCGTACCGATCAGCGAATCGACTTTGTAGGGGGTATCCGTGGTTTGGGAGAACTGGAAAAAAGAGTGGACAGTGGTGAAATGGCGCTGGCTATCAGCCTGCACCCGGTTAGCATTCAACAATTGTTTGATATTGCCGATAGTGGTAATGTAATGCCACCAAAGAGTACCTGGTTTGAACCCAAATTGCGCGATGGACTTCTTACACACCTGATAAATGGTTGAGGGTTTAGGGTTTAGGGTTTACTGTTTAGGGTTTACTGTTTAGAGTTTAGGGTTTAG
>JBDTWP010000203.1:0-11846 GCA_040006615.1 Ferruginibacter sp. | reverse complement strand
AGAGTAAAAGCAGAGTAAAAGCAGAGTAAAAGCAGAACAAACCCAGAGTAAAACAAACTGCCTGAAAAAATACATTCCAAATAGGCCAAAACAGGCCAAAACCGGGTAAAATGGTCAAATATGCGCTAAATGAACTCCGATCTCCCTGACTTATTGACTTGAAATTTCCTGCACAGCCTGAGCGCTTTCTCCTCTGCCCGGCCCCCATTATTCAGGCAATTTGGGACATTGCGGGGGTTAATAGAAATGTGCCGGGAAGTAAAACAAGGTCTACTACTTATCATTCATACACCAGAGTAATACCAACTTCGAATTGTCGGCAATGAATTTCGTGGCGGTCCCCACCAATGGAGACTCACCGTGAAATTTCGCGGATCATAAGTCATTGTGTTAACATAACACTAGTGCTAAAATAGCTGTAAATGTTAGAGAAGACTTATGAACTTTAATAGTGTTATTCAAAATATCCATTACGCTCTATTGCATATCTTTTGCCAGGTTTCCCTGGTTGATCAAATAAGCTTAATTTCAATTCTTAAAAATTAAACTGTTGACTATGCCTCAAATACTTCGCACGCTTACGGTAGCTTATCTCAATTTATTACTGGCGGCCTGCCATGACAATACAACCATGGCCAAAACAAGCAAGGCGGAGGCTGCTTTAAGTGCAGACAGTTTAGCCAGACATATTGCTGTTCTTTCCGGCGATGATTTCATGGGGCGAAAACCATTTAGCGAGGGTGAAACTAAAACGATCAAATATTTACAGGAGGAGTTCAGGGCAGTCGGCCTGGAGCCTGGTAATGGCAACAGTTACCTGCAGGAAGTACCCATGGTAAAGATCAATACAACGGCGGCACCCACAATGCAGGTAAAGTCTGCCAAAGGTGATTTTAACCTTAAAGGCCTCGATGATTATGTGATATGGACCGACAAAACAGATTCGATGGTTTCGTTCAATAATGATGAAGTAGTATTTGCGGGCTATGGTGTGGTGGCTCCTGAATATAATTGGAACGACTATTCCGGATTGGATGTGAAGGGAAAAATTGTATTGGTACTGGTAAATGATCCGGGGTTTAATGCGGGTGACAGCAGTTTGTTCAAAGGCAAAACAATGACCTATTATGGCCGTTGGACCTACAAGTTTGAAGAAGCCGCCAAACAGGGGGCGAAGGGCTGCCTGATCGTTCACAATACGATCGCCGCCGCCTATCCTTTTAAAGTGGTGCAAAATAACTGGAATACGTCGAAGTTGCACCTGGATGAACGGGGCAAGAACAAAGGATATTCAGATATTGTTGGTTGGATAAGTAGTGATGCCGGCAATAAATTACTAGCTGCCGCCGGCGTGGATAGTTCTTTATTTGCCAAAGCAGATAAGCCTGGATTTAAGGGCCTGCCGCTGAATATCAGGCTAAGTACCAGCATGCAGGTAAAAGCAAGCTATGATAAATCTCAGAATGTAATTGGTAAAATAACTGGTAGTAAATATCCCGGCGAAACAATTATTTATACTGCTCATTGGGACCACCTGGGTATCGGGGCGCCGGATGAAAAGGGCGATACCATCTATAATGGCGCTTTGGACAATGCCAGTGCCACAGCAGGTTTATTGGAACTCGCCCGTGGATTTAAAAAGCTGGATAGTGTTCCTGAACGCACCGTCATTTTTTTATCGGTAACGGCGGAAGAGCAGGGCCTCTGGGGCTCGGCATACTATGCACAGAACCCATTGTACCCGATCAGCAAAACGGTGGCAAATATAAATATGGACGGGCTGAACTGGTTTGGCAAAACAAAGGATGTTATAGTAATCGGCGAAGGACAGTCAACGCTGGAGGACTATCTGAAGGAAGAGGCAGACAAAGTAAACCGTTATATCTCCTTCGATACCCATCCTGAAGCCGGCTCTTATTACCGCAGCGACCATTTTAATTTCGCAAAAGCTGGTGTGCCTTCACTCTATATAAAAGTTGGCACCGATGCAGTTGGAAAAGAAAAGGGGTATGGACAAAAAATGGTAGATGATTATATAAAAAATAATTATCACCGCCCAAGTGATGAATATAATTCCGCCATATGGAAACTTAATGGGGCAATTGATGATCTCCTGTTATTATTCAATGTTGGGCGCCGCCTGGCTTTTGACCACCAATGGCCTGCCTGGAAAGCGGGTTCTGAATTCAAAGCAGCCAGGGAAGCGAAATGAAAGACAATCAGGAGGTAACCGGTATATTAAAAAAAAACACTGCTAAGCGGAATCATATTAATCCTGCCAAAATTTCATCCTTTAAAATTGACCGCTGAACAAATATATTTTTCCCGGAAAAATGCTTTAGTCTATATTGGCCCTATTAAGAAATGCCGATGTGTAAATCGCTTTTTTTTGTGCTATTGCTGGTAATCGGAAAAACAGGCAGGGGCCAGGCTCTGACAAATGATACCACCAGTTTTTCCATCAGGGTTGTAAATGAAAAGCAGCAGTCCGCAGAAGGGGTGAGCATCGAACTGATCAGTACGACCAATAAATCCCTGGAAAAAGCTGCGCTTACTGACGCCAAAGGAGTCGCTGTTTTTTCCAATATTGCAGCAGGCGGGCATTATTTTACTGTCAGCAGTGCCGGTTATCAATCACAAACCACCCCCGTCTATACATTTCCTTTAACTGCAAATACAGATCGAAAGCAAACCATTCTTTTGTCGCCTTATGTTATGAATATGCAGGATCTAACCGTTGTTGGTAACCGGCCTTTTATTCAATTTACGCCGGGCAAAGTGCTCATAAATGTAGATGCTGCGGTTACTAATGTGGGTACTACCGTTTTGGAGTTATTAGAAAAATCCCCGGGTGTAATGGTAGATAAGAACGGTACCATCAGCCTGCAGGCCAGGACCGGTGTATTGTTAACAATTGATGATAAACCAACCTATTTATCGGGTACGGAATTAACCAACCTGCTTGGCAGTATGAGTTCATCACAGGTAGAACAGATAGAACTGGTGGACAATCCTACTGCCAGATATGAAGCCAGTGGTAATGGAGGTATCATAAATATCAAGACAAAAAAGAATAAACAAAAGGGGTTTAACGGAACGCTGGGCATTTCAGCCGGGCAGGGCCGCTATCCGAAAAACAATATCAGCATTGTGTTAAATTACCGTAAAGGGAAATTTAATGGCTTTCTTACCTACGCCCTGAACCGGAATAAATATTTTACAGATTTATATGCCCTGAGAAGTTACCATAATAATGCAGGTGAACTGGCAGCGGTGCTGGACCAGCCTACGCCTTTCAGTGGCCGTAGTTATAATAATACCTTTAAAACCGGCATTGATTATTATGCTACAGCAAAAACAATAATTGGTATATCACTAACAGGCGTCGCTGTTTCCCGAACCGGTAATGGCAATGCAAGCGCTACCTGGAAGAATGCAGCGGGTAGGGTTGATTCGGCAATTGGCACCTATAGTAACAGTGCCAACAGTTTTAGAAATGTTGCCGTTAATTTAAATCTGAAACATGTGTATAGCGGAAAGCAGGATCTTTCCGTGGATGTTGATTGGTTAACATATTCCATCCGCAACGAACAGTTTTTTAATAATAAATTATTATTCCCGGTGGGTTACACTGAAGCCTCCAGGGGTGTTATTCCATCCACCATACATATTATTTCCGCAAAAGCTGATCATACCCTGCATTTTGGAAATGCCTGGAAACTGGAATCCGGCTGGAAATCATCACATATCAGTACGGACAATTTAGCTGAATACCAATTGTATGACGGCACACAATGGGGTGCTGATCATGGAAAAAGCAATCATTTTTTATATAGGGAAAATATTCATGCTTTATACAGCAGTATAGAAACAAGGCAACGGCGATTTACGATGCAGGCGGGGCTGCGATACGAGTATACAGACTACGAGGCAAAACAGCCTCGGAACAGCATTCGGAATGATTCCGCATTCTCACGCAATTACCGGGACCTGTTTCCTTCGGGACGTATAAGCTACCAGACCGACTCTTCCAACGTTTTTACATTTACAGCCGGGCGTCGCATAGAAAGGCCGGCTTTCCAGAAGCTGAATCCCTTCATTTTCGTCATCAACAAATACACTTACGAGACAGGCAACCCTTTTTTCCTCCCGCAATACAGCCTGAACCTGGAACTAAGCCACCAATTTAAATCTATTCTTACCACCGCGGTATCTTACAGTACTATAAAGGACTATTTTTCCCAGTTATTCCTGACCGATAGCAATGGCATATTGATTTATTCGGAAGGGAATGTGGGCAGGGCAAAAAACCTGGGCTTATCCGTAATGATTCAATTGTCGCCGGTTAAATGGTGGTCGCTCACCGGCGAAGCTATTTTTAATCATAAAGAATTGAGGGGATTTGCAGGCAATAATTTTGCATCGGATATTAATCAGTTCAACCTGAACATCAACAGCCAGGTACTTTTGAATAAAATATATACAGCTGAGCTCACTGGTTTTTATACCACCAGGGCCCGCAATGATCTGCAGGAACTACTTTATCCTACCTGGCAGTTATCCGCAGGTATTGCAAGGCCCGTATTAAAAAAGAAAGGAACGCTTAAAATGAGTGTCCGGGATATTTTTTTTTCACAGGTAATGGAAGGCCTTACACAATTTCAATCTGCTGAAGAATATTTTATTATTCACCGTGATACCAGGGTCGTTAACCTTGGCTTCACCTGGCACTTTGGTAAACAACCCCGGCAAATCAACCGCAGGGACGGAGGCGCAGGAGATGAAATGCAAAGGGCAGGGAATGGTAACTAACAACCAAAACTCCTGACTAGACTCTAATGGCGCAAAATACGGCCGGGCAAATGAAACTCCGAATGCTATTCTTTTTATATATTGAGCCTTTGGGAATTTTGAGACAGTACGTAGGATTTTAATCCGGTGAGTTCCACCTGGAAATATACTTCTTTAATTGCTTTAATTGTTTGTTGATCTTTGACGGCTCAAAAATTTCCGGATCATATTTTTTACCAACCCAATTTCTCATTTCAATATTTTCCGGGTGTTTTGTATCCTGCAGGATCTTTAACATAGTATGGAATCCATATATTCCGCCACAATCCTCAGGCGGACAATTCAATTGACCAAATATGCATGTCGGGTAGTTGACCTTATCTTCTTTCTCCAGCAATTGTTCAAGTTCTATTTCATGCAGCCAGCCGTCGCCAAAATCGTAGTTGTAAAGAAAGCTGTCTTTTTCTAAAGAAAGAATATCCGTAAGTAAAGTCTTGGTTGCATCGAAAAGCTGGTTACTGCTACACCCATCTTCATTTTCCTCAATCATACCAACCCTGTATCCATCAAGGTTGAACTCAAACAAATGATAATTTTTCCAGCCCATCGCAATCTGAATAATATGGTGTAATTCAAAAAACGAGGTTTCCTTATTTACAAGAATACTCCGCCAAATCAATGGATTTGAATGCTGTAGGGAAACGGTTAGTTGTATTATCTCTCGCATGAATGGGTTTGGATTGGATATATCTCAATGACATATATGATAAAATTGTCAAATTCTTATTGGCATTTTATGCTACTACGTCGTAAATGTAAGGGAAGATTTCAAAACCACGAAGAAATTTTAAATTGACGATAGAAAATCGGAAAAGCCGAATATCCAAACAGACCAGGCTTTCAGCCTGATTAGGAAAATTGAACCTTCAATTCTAAACACTTTCCCTAAAAAAGCAGTTAAAATCAGGCCCTGTTTTCTTCTTTTTCACAATACCCTGTTTTTTATTATATTAACTCATTTACTTTTTTAAATTGATATCCTTTTTGTTTAAGCGTTTTTATTAATTCATTTAACCGGAAATAAAATTTATCTGTTCTTTTCGGGTCGGTGCCAATATGCAACAGTAGTATAAACCCGTTCAACCCATGCCTGTCTTCCTTTTCTTTAACAATTACAGATTGATATATTTCATCGGCAGAGCGGTAATTTTTTAAACCGGGATAAGTATAATCTGCAGCGCTTAAAGTGCCGGGTGAGTAATTGATGAGTTGCATGCTCATTTCTTTTGTCCATACCGCGATACTGTCATTATACCACTCATAAGGCGGAAGAAAATATTTAATCGAAGCCGTTGGAATGCCAGCTTTTTTGATTGCAGCCAGGTTAATTCTCAGATCATTTCTAAAAAGCCTCCTGGTTACCAGCAGGCTGTCGGGGTTATTCCAGTCGCAGTACAGGAGATGCCTGTCACTGTGAGGCCCCAAATAATCCCCTTGTTGCTGCAATCTCCTGATCAACGGCCGGAAAGCGGTGTTCCGGTAAAAATTCCCTGTAAAAAAAAAGGAAGCCCGGATACCTTCTTTTTGTAGTACCCCGGCGATCAGTTCTCCACCGTCAGCAAATTCGTCGCCTGTAAATACCAACGCAATTACCTTTTTTAGCGTATCACCCCTTATAACAGCGCCCTTGAAATAAAGATTATTATGAAATGAAAACGACATACAGAAATATAATATAAAGCAAATAAGATATATCCTGTTTTTCATTTATAGAAAATGTTTTGAAAACCGTACGAAGATAAAGTTAAGGCCATTATTTTATAGTCTAAAAGCCTTAAAAAAAATATGACTACCTGATGACCTGGGTAAATGTAGTATACCATTATGGATACATTTAATGGAGAGTGAGTATATTGTGATGGCCTAAACATTTATTGCCCTGCAGTCCCATAATGTGATTCTGCCTGTAAGTTAAGAAAAGGGTATTACAAAATCTTTCAAAATATGGATGCATCATTTGAAATCCCGGTGTTGTACAGAGACCAGGAATTATTATTTACTGCTAGGCTTCTATCTTTTGGATATGTTCATAAATTCCAGGTGGATGTTAATGGACAGGAACTATTTTTTGAACAGGATGACGGCGGCGAATACAGGGCAGTGGTTGCTACTTCCAACCTGGAGGAAGCAAAAAAAATAAATGTGGAACTTCTGAAAGCGATCGCAGCATCGATCGAATCTATTTTGAAATAATTCCCGCCCGACTCCACAGGCGAACGGGGAGTATGAAGAAAAGGGAATGGGTTGGGGTATTTTTGACGCAGCGTTGATCACTCCACACAAACTTTATTTAATTGCAAACTATTTAAAACAAATAAATAATAAAAAAAATATAACCTGGAACAGCCTGCTGCAAAACAAACGCAAATGTTATCCAAAATTGCCTAATTTGCTTCTACAAAATTATGAGATGAGTTATTATGTTTGCACAGATTGAATACCCTGAAAAACTGGTAACCGAAGAATTGGATAAATACCTGGCCAATGGATGGTTTAGAATGCGCCAATCCATTTTCACTACCAATTTCCTGCATTTCAACTTACAGTTTTATTCGGCTATCTGGCTAAGGGTCAAGCTGGATCAATCCATTTATGATAAAAAATATCTTACCCTCCGAAAATTAAATAAGGGTTTTAAAGCTGAAATTAAAAAAGCCGGTACTGGTACCATTACGCCGCAACACGAATCACTCTATCAATCTTACAGGCAATCCATTTCTTTTGAAGTTTCACCCTCCCTGAATGAGCTATTATTCGGCAATGAAATTTATAACAGGTTTAATACATTCGAAGCAAACATATATGATGGCGATAAAATGGTAGCAGCGGGCTTTTTTGATTTGGGAAAAATAAGCGCTGCGGGTATTACCTGTATTTATCACCCGGCATATAAAAAATTCAGCCTCGGCAAGTACCTGATGTATTTAAAAATGGATTTTTGCAAACAGCAGCAACTGCAATATTTCTACCCCGGATATGTGGTGCCCGGCTACCCGGCCTTCGACTATAAACTGGAAATAGGAAAAGCTTCACTTCAATTCCTGCAGCTATCCACCCAACAATGGCTTCCCTATGTTCCATTTACTACAACGCTGATTCCCCTGGCGGAGATGCTCGAAAAGCTGACAGGTCTACAGCCTTACCTGGCAAAAAACAAAATTCCCAATACAATCTTCTACTACAAATTCTTTGAAGTCAATTTAGATCCATATTATTTGGGTAACAAATTATTTGATTTTCCTGTCTTTATATATTGCTTTCCTACAGATGATGTTTCCTTTTTCAGCCTGATCGTATATGATATTCGCGACGCCAGCTATCACCTGCTTCAATGTAGTTCTGTTATTAATATCGGCATTCTACCGGATGTCGTCACAATTTTTGACACGGATCTGCTGAAGGTGGAACGGCAGTTATTTGCCACGGCAATTCCGGGAGAAATGGGGGCTCATATAAGTGGCATTTTTGAAAATAAATAATCAGCCTCCCCAAATCATTTGCAGTTACAGGATTTACCAGCCTATATTTTTAATTACAGCTATTTTCACAACCTTTTGTAGAAATACATCCCGGAATAGTTTATTACTTTTTGCAGTCCGGAAAAACAATTTTCATATCCGTAACTAAGGAAAATTTCAAAGAAGGGGCAATTTGCTTCGGGAATGCAAGCTTAAACTCCCCATTTAACAGGATAATGCATTAACAACAGCCGGTAGGTTTAACCCGATATTCGGTAAATACCCTGATTTGAACTACTTATGCTTTTATTAGTAATTGAACCTTTCATCCAGATCATCCCTGATTTTCTTCGAACCAGATCTGGCTAATATATTTATTTTTTCATATCCATTTTTGGTTTCAACAAGATGAATAACAGTCTTTTCTGATTCCAAACGGGTATCATGCAAGGCAAATATTATACCTGGTGCCTGGTGCAACCGGCCAACAAGTGATTATTAAAATAATTGAATTCTGTTGAATCGTAGGTTTTTTCCATCTGATGGGATAATATCATAAAATACACCATTTGTTCTATTGTATATTAATTTAATTAATGTAATATTTGCTATTGCTATTATGGAATGAAATACTTTTTGAATAAATTTTCTTCGGTTTACTTAGTATTTTTTGCTTTTGCTAACTCCTCATTTTTAGTAAGCACAAACACCCCTAAGTGGCATCTTTTAAAATTTCCTGGTATTGTGTTAAATTGAAATTGACGTATTATTTAATTTAACACGAATTATAACATAAGAATTAATGCAGGAGCATATTGATAATTCGTGCATAAAATTCGTGTAATCACTTTGAGTCATTTTATACTTGACATAACAATAGTTTATAATTGCTGTTTCAACAAAATTGTTCCATTTTTAAAACCTCTAAAATGAAAAAATTGTTCCTGGTCGTTTTGGCCATCATTGCATTTCAAAACTTTTCTTTTGCTAAGATCCGCAGGGTCGGTTTTTTTGCGCCACCCGTAACTGGCACGGATTATTCTACTTTTGCTTTAGCCTACACTGCTGCGACAATTGGTGATACTATTTTGGTTTTTCCCGGTATTCCTGCTATCAATCAAATCTTTACAAAAAAGATCATTATCATTGGCCCGGGTAGTTGGCTTAACCCTAATAGCACGCCAAAGGGAAATGCCAACCTGCAGGCATTTGCAGGAACAGTGGGTATCAATAGTCTTACTTTTAATGCCGGCAGTGAGGGGTCTGTTGTGATGGGTCTGGAAGGTGGCACCATTAATGTTTCGGCAAGTAATATCACCATTCGCAGAAACAGGGAAATCGTTGTGTATATAGCTATTGTTAACGTTGTTACAGCTATCACCAACCTCCAGGTATTGGAAAATTACAGGGTCAATATTGCTAATTATTACGCCAATGGGAGCAGTTTTACCAATATGAATATCAGTAACAATCTTATAACTTCTTTTTCTACAGCGCCATTAAATACTTATAGTGGCAATATCAGTAACAACCTATGGGCTTTTGATAATACATTAACGGCCCCGGCCAATGGCGGCGCTACTGCACTGACCGGCGCATATGATATTACCCTTGGTGGTGGCGCCTACCTGTTTCAAAATAATATCCTGGTGTGCTATACCAGCGCAAGCCTGGCCAGTAACTATAACTACTTTCCTATCCTTAACGGAACAAATACCGTATTTAATAACAACCTTGCATTACAAACCGGAACCGGCCCTTCCCAGGCATGGGGCACGGGTACAGGCAATGTGATTACCCCTGTTGCCAATGCCGCAAATATTTTTGACGGCTTCCCGGCAATCGGTAGTTTTAGTGCAGATGCAAGATATAAGCTAAAGTCAGGGAGTCCTGCCTCAACTGCAGGTGCAGGCGGAACTCCAATTGGTATGTTTGCCGGAAGCACCCCTTTTAAGTTAGGGCTTGTTCCAACCATACCCAGTATTTACCTGCTCACTTCACCACAGGGAAATAATCCTCCCGGCAATACCATCCAGATAAATGTAAGTACCAGGGGAAATAATTAGGCAGGTAAATAAAGCAATTATTTTTCTTCTTTGTGACAATTTTTGTTTTGGAATTTTAAAGATCACCAAACATGAAATCAATATTATTTCCCAACAGCAGGTGGAAAAAATGGTTGCTGCCTGTCTTGATTGCTTTTCAAGGTTCCATTTTTTCTGTATTCGCACAGTCACCTGTCATCAATAAGATCGAGTATTTTTTAGATACGGACCCCGGTTATGGTAATGCCACCAATCTTAGCTTTTCAGGGACTACCGATGCTTCAGGTATTATCAATATTAATCTCATTCCACTCAATCAGGGTGTACATATAGTGGGCGTAAGAAGCAAGGATGCTAAAGGTGCCTGGAGTCTCGAAAATAAATGGTTATTTGTAAAACCTTATAGCACAGCCGTTACAGTGCCACCAAATATAAGCCGGGTAGAATGGTACCTCGACGCAGACCCGGGTTATGGCAATGGAACTGCCTTATCAATCACGCCGGGACAGAACCTGGCGGGACTATCCTTCAATATTGATATAGCGCCTTTGGCGCAGGGTGTACACATAGTAGGCGTAAGGAGTAAGGATGCCAATGGCGCCTGGACCCTCGATAACAAATGGCTTTTTGTAAAGCCCTATAGCACGAGTGTTACCGCACAGCCGAATATTAACCTGGTTGAATATTACCTGGATACTGACCCCGGTTATGGTAACGGATCTGCTTTGGCAATTACTCCGGCACAGAACCTGGCGGGATTATCCTTTAATATTGACATGGTGGCTTTGGCGCAGGGTGTACATATAATAGGTATAAGAAGCAGGGACGCCAAGGGCGCCTGGAGCCTTGATAATAAATGGCTTTTTGTAAAACCCTATAGCAGCATCTTCACCACACAGCCAGCCATTAACCGGGTGGAATATTACCTGGATAGCGACCCCGGTTATGGAAATGGAACAGCATTAGGCATTTCACAAGCACAGGACCTTTCTAATCTCGCAATCAATATTTCGTTGCCTTCCCTATCTGAAGGCGTTCATATTGTTGGTGTACGAAGCAGGGATGTTAATGGCAGTTGGAGCCTTGATAACAAATGGATATTTTTAAAACCCTATTCAATAGCGGCAGGCAGCCCTTTGCCGAATATTGTTAAAATGGAATATTATATTGATGTGGATCCGGGCTTTGGTCACGCAACCTCTATCAGCATCACGCCTGGAACCAATATAGGAATGCTTGTTTTTGACGCTGATATCACCACCGTAGCAAACGGTGCCCACAAATTGGGTATACGCAGCCTGGATGCCCGGGGAGCATGGAGCCTCGATAATGAAGTAGACTTTACTGGTGGTACCGGCACTAAATGGATAGGTGTTACCAGTACAGCCTGGACTACCGGTACCAACTGGTCTAAAGGCGTGGTTCCGGGTATTAACGATCATATTACGATAGCCGCCGGTACACCATTTTCTCCCCTGATCGCAAATGGTGT
>JBDTWP010000202.1:0-11865 GCA_040006615.1 Ferruginibacter sp. | reverse complement strand
CAACATGATCCTAAAATCAAGGAACTCGCCGCAAGTAGTTCAATGATTTTAAGTTAATGCCCGGCTCAAACAGCCTTGATTTCTTAACGGATCATATTGAAATTTTCTAGCACTTTTTATTCGAGGCCGCTTTCATATAATAATTGCGAACGTTTCACCTAATTCTATAAGCATGAATCATTATCAATGTGCAAAGATGATGTAAAAAATGAACTGATACAAATAATTTGGGATGCACCCAATAATTTGAAAATTCAACAATTTTAGAATTTAAAAACGGGCTTTATCAACCTTTGGCTCATTTTCACATTCTTACATGCTCACGCAATTTAAATATGAAATTTTCGTTTCCCGTCTGCTGGCCGGGAGTCGCATTCACGGTACGTGAGGAACACGTGAGGATGACATCTTATTACTTATTAATGCCATCTGACCAGGAGTGAAATAGCATACTTCGTTAATAAATCTTTAAGTCCTATTTCATTTCTTTTTACAATTATAAATACAATTACTTTTGACATCCCAAATTTACCTGATACATGTTGTGGTACGAAGAAGAAATTAAGAGACTAGAAAAGGAAATAGCCGGGTTGGACCATGAGCCGGGACTGGTTTTTTATGGCAGTTCTTCCCTCAGATTGTGGGTAACACTGGAAGAAGAATTTAAGGAATATGTTCCGCTGAATATTGGTTTCGGCGGCTCCACGCTTGCTGCCTGTGGCTGGTTTTTTGAACGGATATTTGCCAACCTGCATCCGCGTTCAATTATCGTCTATGCAGGCGACAATGACCTGGGAGATGGAAGAAGCCCTGAAGAAGTGTTTCTTTTTTTCAATGAATTGATACACCTCGTTCAGCACCGGTTTGGCGATATCCCCTTTGGTTTTGTGTCCATAAAGCCCAGTATCAGCCGTTGGGACATCGTGGATAAAATAAGGCAAACCAACCGGCTGATTGAGGCAGGGATAGAGAAGGTGGGCGGAAATATTTGCTACATTAATATTTACGATAGCATGACCGATAAATCAGGTTATCCGAAACGTGAATTCCTGGATGCGGATGGATTGCATATCAATGAAAAAGGCTACCGCCTCTGGAAAGAAATTATTTTGAACTATCTTATTGAAGGGAAATCGAATTTAATAAAAAGATAATACTTACCCCTATGATAAAAAGTCTGCCATCCCTGAGGAACAGCCAAAAGCCAAAAGAAATAAAGCGCGAATATGTGAAATGGTTTAGCTCCCATTTACAGAGGGATATGGAAATATTGGTATTTGGCCATGAAGGCTCCCCGGTTCTTTTATTTCCTACCCGGACGGCGAGGTTTTACGATTATGAGGACTGGGGTGTAATTGAAGCGATGGAGGAAAAAATATTATCGGGAAAAGTACAGGTGTATTGCCTTGACAGTGTAGATGATGAAAGTTTTTATTGTAAAAGCATTCCACCATCCGAAAGAATGAAACGGCATGCCCAATTCGAAAAATATTTGCTGGATGAACTGATCCCATTTATCAGGCAACAAAATAATAACACCGCTATTATTTCAGCAGGATGCAGCCTAGGTGCATACCATGCAGTGAATCTTGCATTCAGGCATCCCGGGCTTTTCAAAAAAGTAATTGGCATGAGTGGCCGGTACGACCTGAACATACAGCTGGAATTTTTTGATGATCTTTTTGAAGGTTACTGGGATGAAGATATTTATTTTAATATGCCGGGTCAGTATATTCATAATCTTACCTGTCAGCAGCAGATCGGGGCACTCCAAAATTTAGAAATTACCCTCGTTATAGGTGTTGAAGACGCCTTCCTGCAAAATAACCTTCAGTTGAGCAGAAGCTTGAGGGAAAAAAGCATTCCCAATATTTTGCATTTGATGGAAGGTGAAGCACATAAGGCAAGGTATTGGGGTGAATTGATGAAAGTTTACTTTTGAAATTTAAATAGCCTGTAATAAATATCTCCTGCCGGACATTCTTTGACCAGCCTATACAGGGTCCGGCTTTTTACAGATACTCTTGCAGCAGGGTTTATATAATTTTGTCCCGGACATTTTTAGATTAGATTATAATGCACGGCATTTTTCTATGTACAAGCCATCAAACCTTCAACTTTCAACCATCTACCTGGTTCGGGTTTAAGATATCCTCAAAGAAATCTTGCCTTTTGAACTCTTATAGTAAACTCTTAATTTGATGACATAGGTTTTTCCCCTGAACAACTTTATCCTGATCAGTGCGTTCTTGTCAGTTCCGCTATTATCATCACCGCTTAAATATTGTAATTTATTACCTGCGAGTTTTTCTGATAAAACCATCACCGTATCCAGTTTACCCAATGTTTGAATATTGTAGTATTTAGTGTGCGTAGGTTTGAAGATATAATTTTGCTGCCCTGAATTTTTGACAGGTATATTATAGGATACGAGTTCAGTAACAATGATATCCCCATTGGGATTCTTCGCGGGATAAAAATGCAGCGCATATTTAATATCCTGCCCGGATAATCCACCCGCAGGTTCAAGACCGCCTGCATATTTAACTGGCTTTTTAATCAGGCCTGCTTCAAATGGATAATGCATGATTGAATTTGGGTCCCAGTTGGATCCGTTAACTTCCTTTTTATCGAGTTTTTTAATTATATTTTCAAAAGTAGTTTCCCTGTCCCAGTTATTGGGCTCCCCACCCAGTGATGTATATACGGCTTCCTCATTCCAGACTATTCCGGCAAATGGATTCTGGTGCTCGTGTTGCAACCCAAGCGTGTGCCCGATCTCATGGATTGTGGTGTCGATTCCGTTGTGCCGGTCATGTACTGCAATATTCCATCCGAAATTCATGGTACGGTCATTCACTTTCTGATTCAATATTTCTCTTCCCACATATGACCAGGATCCGTCACCTTCCATAAAACCGATCCTTATCTCGGCGTCTTCCCTGTTTTTCACCTCTGCAAAATTAAGTCCGATACCAAGCTTTTTCCAGATGGAAAATGCTTTTCTCACAACATTCATTTGTGCAGCTGAACCCCTCCAGCCTTTCCATACTTTTGTGCCATCCGTAAATTTCACAAATGCACCGTCCGTTTTCTTATCAAAAAAATAATAATGCAGCGTAGTACCGTTCACCCACTTGGTGATATTGGTAAGGATTAACCTTGCCCTTGCATTATTGACCCCGCTGGCTAATGTTTTTGGTGCTATCGCAGGATTAGAACAATACTTCCTCGGTGCTGCTTTAACTTCGGGTTTGTTCGATTTATCTTTCTTATTGTTTGCCATAAAAAATTATTTTATTTGAATAAAATTGATAAGTAAAGAAACATTCAGGCGGCGTTTCGGCTAATAATCAATGCCGCTATCTAAAAAGACAGTGACCTGGCGCCGGCGAAGCGAATTATTCAGAGGAATGAATTTAGCTGCTAACGTAGTATATTATTTTGATATTTGCAAGTAACGATTGGTGGTATCAGGACATTTTACCCAAAAAAAAGCATGATGCCCGGGAATTTTAAATTCATTCCGGAAGATTCTGAATGTAAAATAGGTTCAGCAATCTTCGCGTAAAAAAACATTTGTCATTCCTAGTGTCCGGGTTTCTGAAGTCTGTCTTCACAGCAATGGCTAGTATCTGAAATGGGGAAAACTTTTTAAATTGCCTGTGAAATATGTCAATGTGCTTTTCCTATTGAAAACACCCTTGATAAATTAAAGCCAAACCGTATCTCAGCTTTTCCCCAACTATTTGTAGTGCCGGTTATGAATGCCTTTTCGTTCATACCGGTGGCATTGGAAAAATGCAACTGGAATACGTGTCCGCCAGTTTCAATATCAAATCCAACAGATAATGGATCTTTATAAATTGTTTTATCCAGTCCCAGGATGACATAATGATAGTCTACCACAAAAGCGGTTCGTTTCGACAATTTAATACGGGTGCCAATACCCAACGCATATACGTTATTTGATTCAGAGGCAAATTGTACCAGGTTTCGGTGTACAAATGTGGGGGCTAATTGAAAACTGAATTTATCGTTGAATTTTCTACCAATAATCACTTCATTATAAAAAGCCATTCTACTGGTATAATAATTTTTCCGGGTGGGATCGGCCCAGGGAATGGTACTAATGGTTGCACCTGTTATTAAAACTACTGAAACAGGTGATGGCCATCTGCCTCCTTTAGCTTGCCAGACCGGTCGGAACTTCATAAATCCATCCCATTCTTTACCCACATTGCTTCTGCCGATTCCAATGGTGAGATTTTTTGAAATACCGTAGTCAAAACCAAAGCGCATATTGGCCTGGTCCAGTCCAAACAGGTTATTGAAGCCGGAGTTTACCGGGCCAAAACGATGCAATATTCTTACGTCCATTACTCCCTTGCCAATAAATTCCATGGAATGACCATTGATTACCCGTGATGATTTAAAGGCATTCGTGATATACTCCTTTTTCTTTTCATCTTTTTTTTCTACAAGAGAAAGTAAATCATCCTGGGCAAAAATAATAGAGGAGTTGATGATTAAAAGAATTAATAATAGGGTTCGCATTACTTGCTTTAATTTTAGCGTGAATTATTTTAAAACGGTATTGCTGCAGGTCACTTTGATATTAGCCGTTTTAGATATTTTATCTTTTACTACACCGGGTATGTCAATTTTATAATCTTCCAGTACAATGGTAAATTCGGCAGTTGATAAAACAGTTTCGCCGCTCACTTTAAAGGATCCGGTTGTTTCAATTTCATTTTTAATCCCGTGTATTTCCAATATGCCTTTGACATTAACAATATAATTTCCGTCTTTTTGAAAGTTAACCTTATCAATATTGGATATTTTTCCCTTGAAAGTAGATTTGGGGAATTTATTACTTTCCAGGTAATTTTCGTTAAAATGTTCCTGCATGAGTGAACGCTTAAACTCAAACCCTTTTACCAGCAAAGCAAATTCAATCTGGCCGGATGTGCCGTCAAAAATGCAGGTAGCTGATTTATTGATGCCATCAATTTCTTCCAGGGCTGTGCCGGCTTTAAAAGATACGGCACCTGCCTTGGTAAAATACCTGTTTTGTGCAAACGAAGTATGGATTAATATCATGGTGCTAATTACAAGAATGATCTTTTTCATTTTTTGAGTTGTTTATTTTTATTTTTCAACGCTGCATTTGTTCAATATAACATCCATTAATTTTCCTGTACACTTTCCTTTTATAATTACTGCTTCGCCCTTGTTCAATTTCTTAACGGCATCCACCTCATCATCATAAAAGCTGCAGGTAACAGATGCAACCGGGTCGCCAGTTTCCAGGATAACCGTAGCCTGTCCGGTCGACGGCTCAAGCTTTACTTCTGACACCTTGCCTTTTACCGCAATCACTTTTTCAAGGTATTTCAGATTGGCTGCGGTTTCATCCTTATTAAACTCTTCCAGCAAAACAGTAGCAGTAAGTTCATAATCAAGTGGTAATTTGCGCACATCCGCGGGTTGCTTATTGTACAGGTAATAGCCATAACATGCTGCGGCAAGTGCAATTACCACTAGACCCAACAGAATTTTTTTCCAATTTTTCATTAGTTAATAAATTTAGTTGTTAGGTGCCCCGGAGTCAATCCAGCATTTAAGCACTGCAATTTCAGCCGGTAAAAGCGGCCCATTGGAAGGCATGGTTTTTTCCACTACGCAGCGTTGGTAAATACGGGCCGCTTTGCCGGAAATTTGTGTAAATGTCTCCAGTATTGTACTTCCTTCCCCACTGGCTGAATTGTGGCAACCAGTAATGGCGCATTTATTTTGAATAATGGTTTTTACATCGGGACTGAATTTTGCACTAATCGTTGAACAATTCACCGTTTGGCTTCCATTGTACAACAATTCTGCTTTGTCATAATAACATCCTGTTACAGAAATTACCATTATCGCGATAAAAAGGGTATAGACAAAAATGATATTTGAACGCATTTTGATATTTTATTTTTATTTTATTTAATCGTTTTGTGTGCCAGCCTGTATCCATTTCTTCAACTGGGTTATCTGGCAATCCAATAATTTGTTACCCCCTTTAGGCATGGCCGCAAAGCCGGTACTGTGTGCAATACTCCCCACCAACTTACCATTTATAGCCTGTGCTTTTATGGTGGCATAAGTACTCAGGTCAATACCTCCTCCAGGCGAACCAGGGTTGTGACAGCCTTTGCAGAATGTATTCATCATGGGTGCAACAGCGCCGGAATATGTAAAGAGGGTAGTGTCACAGCCGCCGGTACATTGGTTATTTAATGCGCCCTGGTTAATCCATTTTAGAATTTTGGCTAACTGTGCAGGTGCAAGCGGAGTCATAGGTGCTGGCGGCATCCTGTCTTTATTTGTTTTAATGCATACTGTATAAAGCTTACTATTGGATCCGTTAAATGCGTTTACATGACCCCTTATTTTGCTGTAGCTTGTCAACTCTACCCCTTCTTTATGGGAATTTGCATCATGGCAACCAGTTGTCGCGCAGTTTGAAATGATAAGTGGCTGTATTTCATTGGCAAAATACACAGAGTCAGGGCTGCAATTACTGGTTTGAGATGGAATTCCACCATCGATATAGCCCGGGATTTCGTGTTTGCAGGTTATCATAAAAAACGATATCGCAAACATGAAAGTAAACAAGGATAAAGTTCTAATCCTCCTCATAGTTGATTGATTTTAAATAACTAACAGATGTATTTAATCTTAAACCGCGAAAATATTATTATTATTGTCATCACCTTGTTATAATATACCGACCGGGAGAAAAGCGCGACTGAACAGGATAACCGGGCGCTTGTGCAGAAAAGTTTTTCCATATTAGTCAGTTCTGGTATTTGTATAAATTAAAGGGGGCTGAGCGCCCCCCCTTTCCCGTGATATTCCTGGTTTTCATAATTATTTTTTAATACGATCGATTAAATCCAAATCGGCTGTTGTTTTTCAAAGAAAAAATTCCTTTGAAGTTGTTGACAGGAACCCTGGCTCTTTAAATTTTAATTGTCAACTTAAATTGTTAAAATAAAGAGCCGGGATATTCATCTTTCCAATAGTTAGTTCATTTTTATTTTTTATAAAAATGATCGTTTTTCCTGGTAATAAGGTTTTCAGATAACTCATACATTTCAAAGATATTTCTTCATTCACCCCGTCAAAGGGTTGATCAAGGATAAGTACCGGATTATTTAGTACTCACGCCCTTGCCAACGAAATAAGTTTTCTGTCCTGGATAGAAAGTAAAATGCTATTTCTTTCTAAAGAAGCTTTTAAAGTAAGAGAATTACTATTCGTATCAAAACCAATTTCATCTAATACTTTCCTGATTTTATGGTCCCTGCCCGGTTTTTTACTGCGGGCGATCATGTCATATAAATCCGTACCGTACAAAGGCAGGTAATCGCTGGAAAATGAAAATAGATTTCGCAATTCTGCGGTAGTAAATTTTTCAAGAGAATGGTTATTCAGTATTATCCCGCCTTTGCTAATATTGGTTACACCAAGCAAAATCCTGATTAATTGTTCCGTGTTTCTACAGGAAATATAGTTGATGGTGCCTTTAATAATGTGGGCGTTTAAAATCGATTCCTGTAAACCTGTTTCATTCAAATGCAGGTTTTCAAATTCAAGTGAATGAAAAGATCCGGCAGCCGGATCAAATTTGCTGGTTTCCGTATTTTTATTTAGAAGCGTATTTATTTTTTTTAAGGAAATATTACCTGCCCTCCAGGCAGTTTCGATTTTAACCACTCTTCGCAATGCCGAGAACTGCAATATTGCGAGCAATACAAAGGCCATCAAATCACCATGACTGATATTTATTTGATTGTTAGCAACCAGGAACATTGCTAATCCCACGACAGTATACAATAACACCGGTGCAACAGATTGAACAAATGCATAGTGAAAGAAATAATTTACCGATGCCGTATATACTTTTTCTGATTTTTTTTGAAACCGGCTGAACTCTATTTTTTCCTTCCTGAATGCTTTTACTGAGAGAATGGCATGAAAACAATGACTTACAAAAGCAAGCAGATCACTTTTCCTGTCCCGTTTTTCTTTAATTAGCGTCCGGATTGGGATGTTAAATAAAAAATTTATGAGAAATAATAGAGGAACAGTGAACAATAATAGGGATGATAAAAAGAACTCGATTTTGAATAAAAAATAAAATCCGACTAAAAGAAGCACCAGGTCTTTAATGAAGGTGAGGGTGCCTTTAATATAAAAATTCTGGATGGCTTGTAAATCACCGCTGTATCTTAGCAAATATTTGGCAGGAGATTTTTCTGAAAACTGGTCAAACCGGGTATTTAACTGGTATTCAAACAAATTATCCCGGATAGTTAATGATAGTTTACTGGCAGATACTTTCGAACAATAATTAAATAGCCAGTCTGAAATTGCCTTTGTTAGAATCAAACCTGCATAAAAGATAAAAAAAAATTGAACACTCTTTGCAGCATGAAATCCAATTAAAGAAAGTATCCTGCTTTTATTACCGGCACTATGAAAAACAAGCTGGTAAAAACTTCCAATGCTGAGAGAAATAAATATGGTGCAGGTACTGCCAATAACCCCAGCCAATAAAGCGATCATAAAGAAGGTCTTATTATTCCTGATAAAAATGGCAATGGTCGAATTGTTTAAAAGCATTTGAATGATTATTCTGAAATATTACAATAAAATGGATTGTACCGAAGGTTCTATACTAAGCACTTACCAATAATTTCTGTTCGAAAAAAAGCATCATTTCCCCTGCTGCCATTTGTTCTATTGTAAACACCGGTATCGTACTGTTTTCCTGTACTTCTCTTATTAATAATGGACTGGCAGTAAATAAGCCGCTTAGAAATGAAGGATGAATACCCCAGCTGTTTAATACGTCTATTCCATGAATTGCGGCCAGGCTGTCACCGCAGGAATAAATTACATGGTCAACTGTATTCATAAATTGTTTGCTTGTTAATAACATCCTGGTTTCTCTTTGAAATAATCCGTCGGCTATTTCTATAATGATATAATCGGGTTGTACTTCCTGCACTTTTTTTAATAATGTTTCATATAAGTCGAGTAATTCTGCTTGTGTACACATATAGGTGGAGGGGAATCCCATTTCTCCAAAATGTGTTACTATATCAGCACCCAAATCAAAAGCTAAATCAGTGTCTTTTGTATAAATAGTTCCTGTTAATTTAATAAAAGCAACCTTTTTACCCTGTCTTCTGAGACCCCTGGCGAGGTAGGCGGCGGTGGTAGTTTTGCCGCTGTCCATAGAAGAACCAACGGATAAAATAATTTTTGAAAAAGAAGAGTTAGTTCCTGAAAAATTTATCATTTGAGAATAGAACATTTTTTTTGTGTTGATAACCGCTCCCGTATTATTAACAGCATATCCGATTATCCGGATTTCGGTAGGGCCGATGCCCTGGAATTTGCCATGCATTGAATGTATAATTCCAACCGTTCCACCGGCTCCCAATATGTGAAAATCCTGCAGGCATTTATTCGGAACATATCCTTCAAATTGCTCGGTAGCGTATCTTGTGCCAAAAGCCGCCATTATGTAGTCTCCCGGCAAAATAGTCACATTCCGGTAATCTTCTCCCTGGATATTTTTATGCTTACCCGTTTTAATTATTTCAAATATGGCGACATCGCCCACTATTGGAATATAATAATCTGTAAGTTCGGAGTTTACTGAAAATTTTTCAATACCCCTGCAAATGACTGATTTTTTAATTCTGGATTTCATAATTTTAGTTTTTATGGTGAGTGTTTATTTAATTAAAGTAACCAGGAACCTATACTGCTGACGGTTCCTGGTGACCGGCTTTTCAATTACGCGTTATTTTCGCAACATGACATTTTGTAATTTTGTTTCTTTCCCATTAGAAATCATGATATTGGAGATTGTAGAATCGAGGTAAGGACTGGTAGCAACAAAATGAACTGAATATGTTCCTTCCTTTAAACCTTTAATTTTATACTCACCTTCATTTCCGGGGAATGCGTGAGCTGTATCCGTTGCATTAAACACAGTTACCATTGCGTTTGCTTCTTTGGGCAACACTTTGCCTTCAATTGAGCCGGTGGTATGTTCGGAATAGGCTTTTATCTCCGGTTTAAGACAATAGTCGCCACCTTTATTTTTAATGGATTTGGCAACATCAAAATCGATCCTCATGATTACCTCTCCTCCGGCCAGCGTATCGATTGTATTGGCTGCCACTTTTACATATACATAAGGTTTGCTATTACAAATTGTTAAAGGGAAATTATTGACATTATCGGTCCACAAGGTGCTGTTGCTTCCCAATGTAATACGAATCTTGCTGATTCGCCCATTCCATGAATTGCCCTTTGCCAGTAAAGTATCTGCACCATTGCGTAAACGGAGTAAATCATAAATACCTGGTATAATATTTAATGTATCCCACTGTCCATAGCTGTCATGCCCGTAGTTGTCATCATCATTGTCATCATCGCCAGCATAATAAAAGTCATCATGATGATTTCTTCCGGTGTCGGTTTTTACTTCTACAAGCCGGATATCTACCAGCACTTTGAAATAGTTGGCAGGGTCATCATTCATGTAAATGGTTACTTTTTGTTGACCGGCAGGCAGGGGTGTATTGTTTGCCGGCAGGTCCTTTTGGCAAGAGGTTAATAGCAAGGTAGCCGCCATCAGTATTAGTGCTATCAATGCTATGAGTTTTTTTGTTTTCATATTATTTTTTTAATTTGTGAAATCAATATTAATACTTTGAACAACAGGGAAAAACCCAAAGCCACCCGCCGGTA
Source organism: Ferruginibacter sp. (assembly GCA_040006615.1). Classification (GTDB taxonomy): domain Bacteria; phylum Bacteroidota; class Bacteroidia; order Chitinophagales; family Chitinophagaceae; genus Ferruginibacter. Next base: position 1,044 of record JBDTWP010000202.1, on the reverse strand, counting down.
AATATTTGCAGCCGAACAGGCTTAAACCTGGGTTGAACAGAAAACCAGTTGCAGGATTTTATTATTAATAAGAGAAATTTGTGAATGGGGAAGGGTCGATGGGCGATGATGGAGGTTGAGGGGCTATGAATACCTGAAATGGAAAGCGAATAATTAAGAAACAAGGTAAATGGCCCCGCTGCAGTAAACTCAGATACATATTTAGCCATTCACCTTAGCGCTATATTTCACCAAGTAACCATTTCTTAAAGTTTGGAGTCCGTTCAAAGCTGGTGATGGTTTCATAAGAGGTAGGTGGTTCCAGGCTGAGTTCAATCCTTTGTTTGCTGGCAGGTACCATTTTAGTGATGGCTTTAAGCTGTACTACAAACTGACGGTTGATGCGATAAAAGAGATTAGGATTAAGCGTCTTTTCAAAGCTTTCCAGTGTAATATCCATTGAATATTTCTGCTTATCAAATGTTACAATATAAACTGTTTTGTTTTCCGTATAGAGGTATGCGATTTCATGATCCTGTATTAATTTGATTTGGGATCCTACATGAATGATAAACCGTTCCTGGTATTGCTTCTGAACGGATACAATACCAGGTTCATTTTGCCTTTCTGCAGCCTGCTTTTTCTTTTCGTGGTAATTTTGATCATATCTTTGAATAGCTTCTTTTAGTTCCTGTTTTTTTACTGGTTTTAACAGGTAATGAAGCCCCTCCGCCTTGAAAGCTTCAATTGCATAAGTATCATACGCACTGATAAAAATAACCGGTACTTTCTTCTCCAATTGCTGAAAGATTTCGAAACTGAGTCCGTCAGATAATTGAACATCAGATAAAATCAAATCGGGATATCCGTTCTCGTGCAGCCATTGAAAAGTCTGACGGATGCTTTTACACTTACCAATAATTTGTTTTTCAGGGGCTACCTCATTCACAAGTTTTTCAAGTCGCTCAGTGGCATTTTGTTCGTCTTCAATAATAAGGATCCTCATTAATTTATTCTTTTATTGGTATTATAACGTTGAATTCTTTTTCAGATTGTACTACCTTC
>JBDTWP010000201.1:0-11870 GCA_040006615.1 Ferruginibacter sp. | reverse complement strand
AAATTCTACAAACGTATTTATTTGAACCACATAGGGACATAGGACACATAAGATCAAGGACTAAAAATTCTACAAACGTATTTATTTGAACCACATAGGGACATAGGACACATAAGATCCGGGACTAGAAATTCTACATTCATATTTATTCGAACCATATAAGTGTATAGGAAACATAGGAGCGATGAACCTTACAAAACCTGGAACCCAAATGCGTAAGGATCGTCTTCGTCATCTAGGGTTATGGTATTATATCCAAAGATCCTGGCCCACCCTTCTATTCCAGGCTTAATGGCCGGCATTCCGGCAATGGTTGTCTCCTCTTCAATAGTACCATTAAATTTTGAACCGATAATGCTTTCGTGTATAAATACATCTCCTTTCTTAAGTTTACCTTTTGCATACCATTGCGCCATACGGGCTGAAGTGCCGGTGCCACACGGGCTCCGGTCAATAGCTTTATCACCGTAAAAAACTGCATTTCTTGCCGTGGAAGTTTTATCCAGCACAGCGCCTGTCCACAATATATGAGTGCATCCCGAGATAGTCGGATCTTCCGGGTGCACAAACTCGTATTTTTCGTTGATCCGCTTGCGTAATTCCTGCGCCCAGGCAATTAGCTGGCTGGCAGAAAAATGCTCAAGGCCTTTAAAATTTTCCTGTACATCTATAATGGCATAAAAATTTCCTCCATATGCAACATCAAAAACAAGATCGCCCAGCCCGGAACAACTCGCTGTTAAATTTTCCGCTGCGAGGTACGAGGCGACATTGGTGAGTTTTACACTTTTTACTTTACCGGCTTCCCGGGTATAGCTTATTGAAACCAGTCCCGCTGGTGTTTCCATGCGGATATAACCGGGAATTTTAGGGGTTATCAACCCTTCTTCAATTGCAATGGTGATGGTGCCAATGGTGCCATGACCACACATGGGAAGGCAGCCGCTGGTTTCTATAAATAGCACCGCCACGTCATTATCAACATCATGTGGCGGGTATAAAATGCTGCCGCTCATCATATCATGGCCACGGGGTTCAAACATCAGACCCCTCCTTATCCAGTCGTATTCTCTTATAAAATGGCGGCGCTTTTCACTTATATTTCTTCCTTCTAAAAACGGGCCACCTCCTGCCACCAGCCTAACGGGATTACCGCAGGTATGGGCATCTATACAAAAGAATTTCTTTGAAGACATGATGGTTGAAGGTTGGTGGTTGGTGGTCGTGGCTGGTGATGATGGTTGAGGTGCAAGGGTCAACTCTCAACCACCAACCTTCAACTTCAACTCACTCTGTAAGACTGGTCTTGTTGCTATTGCTTCTTCAATGACCTTTAGTACAGATTTCCGTTCGCTCCCTTCGAGAACCAGTCTTGGCGCCCTTACATATTCTGTACCGATACCCGTTTGAGTAGCGGCCAACTTGATGTATTGCACCAGTTTTGTATGAATATCCAGCTCCAGAACCGGGAGGAACCAACGGTAAATTGCCAGTGCTTCTTTGTGCCTGCCTGCTTTCATCAGTTGATAAATTGCCACCGTCTCTGCAGGGAAAGCATCAACCAGGCCCCCAACCCAACCATCCGCACCCAATGCCAATTCTTCCAATGCAAGGGTATCCACCCCACAAAGGATTTTAAAGCGGTTACCAAAGCGGTTAATCATACGCGTTACATTTGACACATCCCTGGTTGACTCCTTCACAGCTTGTATAGCGGGCATTGCCGCCAGTTCTTCAAACATGTCCAGGGTTACTTCAATTTTATAATCGTAGGGATTATTATAGATCATAATGGGGAGTGTGGTAGCGGATGCTATGGCTTTAAAATAAGTGACCGTCTCCCTGTCATCGGCTTTATACCGCATTGGAGGCAACAACATTAAGCCATCGGCGCCATTTTCTTCCGCTTCCTGCGCAGCGTCAATTGCACACCTTGTAGATTGCTCGGCAATATTTACAATAGCCGGCACGGGCTTTTTCATTACCTGCTTACAGAATCGCAAGAGCTCCCATTTTTCGCTGTTAAGCAAAGTACTCGCCTCGCCTAATGAACCACCCATCACAAACCCATTGATACCAGCATCCAGTTGTGCATCCAGGTTTATTTTGAACATTTTAAAATCGATCGTATCGTCAGCCCTGAACGGCGTAAGCAATGCGGGGTACACACCCTGCCAGTTTGGAATCATCATAAAAATTTGTATTAAATTATTTTACAAAAATATCTCTTTTTCAAAGAGATCAAAGTATGCATTTTAAATCGTCACTTCCTTTTCATTGCTGTGGTCGGTGGGAGGAGGCCACAGTGGTAAAGGTAACCAACCTTTGAAAGGTTGGATACCTTAAAGCATATATAACAACAAAAGCATAAAATAATTATCTTAGCCTGACAAAATAAAAAAATCATGAAAACAGCAATTGTAACCGGCGCATCCGGTAATATGGGGCAGGCCGTTTTAAGAAAATTCTTAGCAGAAGGATACAGGGTGACGGGCACTATTGTTCCCAATGATCCGGTTCAAATAGACATTAATGATGAAAACTTTGAAAAGGTTGCCGTGGACCTGATGAATGAAGAAGATTCACAAAAATTTGTAGAGACGATGGTATCAAAATATGATAAGATCGATGCGGTTGTATTAACAGTAGGTGGTTTTGCGATGGGTAAGATCGGCGATACGAAAACAAGTGATATCGGGAAGCAATACAAATTGAATTTTGAAACCGCCTACAATATTGCACGCCCGGCATTTGCTCATATGATGGAAAAAAAAACCGGGCGTATCTTTTTAGTGGGCTCACGCCCTGGCATGAACTCAGCCAATGGCAAAGGAATGGTAGCGTACGGATTGGCAAAATCACTGCTGTTTCGCCTGGCCGAGTTGATGAATGATGAAGCGAAAGGAGTGAATGTAGTTACCAGCGTTATTGTACCTAGTACGATTGATACACCTCCCAATCGTTCCTCCATGCCAACTGCGGATTTTAACGCGTGGGTAAAACCGGAAGCCATTGCAGATATTATTTATTTTTATTGCACGGATGAAGCGGAAGTGTTGAGAGAACCGGTGATAAAAGTGTATAATAATTCCTGAAAGCCCCCCTACTCCACATCAAAGAGATGACATCTTTTAAAAAGATGTCATCTCTTTAATGTGTTTTCATCCTCCCAAAAAAAGCGAGCCAATTCTTCCCTTGAAGAATTGGCTCGCTTTTATATTCTAATTTACGCAAATGGTTTAAAAACCGCTTTCAATTACCTGATTACATTCATCTCTTTTCTGAGCGTAATGATTTCACCGGTGGTATTGTCCTTCGCTACCATCCGATAGACATATTTACCATTTGACAGGGCGAGGGATTTAACCTCAACCGGGAGATTGTAAGAACCCTTTGTTTGCTTTCCTTTTTGCCACCCCATTATCTTTTTACCGTCCATGCTGTACAATTCAATGGTAACAATTGCATCATTACCCAACTCATATCGAATCATAGTGGCATCTTTCACAGGATTGGGATAATTTTGTCCCAGGGCAAACAGTGGCTTGCCCGTTACCTGTAGAATTACAACCGGGCTGTATGCAAACTTGCCGTCTTTATCAATTATTTTCAACCGGTACATCCACCTACCATTGCTCAGGCCAGGATCCGTAAACTGGTATTTAGTGGTTATTGCAGAATTCCCAACAGCAGCTACGGTCCCTATTTTTAACCAGGTTCCACTTCCTGCCGGAGTTCTTTCCACGTCAAACCTGTCGCTGTTATTTTCATTACCTGTAAGCCAGTTTAAGATTGCGTTGTTGTTTTGAATTCTTCCACCGAAGCCTGTAAGCTTAATTGGTAAGGGGGCAATCGCAACAACTGCTTCTATCATAAAGATTCCCAGGTCTACGTTTTCCACGGGTGCCGACCCGCCAGCCAATGGAGCAGTAAAATAAGCCCCGGACCGGACAGGTGTCTCTTGTTGTATACCAAGTGGAAAATACCGAAGCGCTACAGCGGCTGTCTGAGCCATCCCAACAAAAAAATCCCCACCGGCAATGAATGGCGCGGTGGTGATATCAAATCTTTTATAATTGTCCAGATCAGCCGCAACTATAACGTAGTCGGCAGATCTCCCGATAATGGCACCTCCCGGATCCAATACAACTGCATAAATGGTATTTCCTATATTATTGTCGTCATTAGATATAAAAATATTTACGGAGTTTACAAATGCAAAACCTGACAGGCTATACTTATTGACAAATAATCCAGCGCTCGTTACATTATAGCCGACTGAATTAAAGGGGGCACCATTGCCGGCATAACTGAAAATACCCGTAGTTACAGCCTGCGTGACCGTAACACTATTATTGGTTATATTATCATCTGCGGCAACACTGACCGTCAAATTATTTGTGCCCAGGTTGGTACTGTTATAGCCGGCAAAGGTAACGGTAGCAGATGTACCAGGGGGTATTGACGGGACCGTTTGAGAATTTGTGAAAGTATTGGCACCGGTTACATTCAGCGTTACAGCAAGGTTGGTAAGCGCATCAGATCCGGCATTTTTAACAATAGCATTTACCGTATGGGGCGAACCATAAACCAACGGTACTTTCCCAAGTGTATAGATAGTTGCCACTTGCGCATCATTAGCCGGCAATACGGCGTATACAAAACGATAGGTTCTTCCCGATACAGGTAAGACGGTATTCCGGGTATTATGGGCATTGCCTGTATAATTACCATTAATAAATGTGGCGGCAGACCAGTCAGCCAGGGAAGATTTGGTGACATTTACCGAACTTGAAGCATCCGTACCTTTAATACCCACGGCGGTGGGTGTAAGATTAGTAAAGGCTCCACCAGCAACAAAAGTGCCATATACAAACTCAACATTATTGGAAGTTTCATATAATTTTACTTGAAAATCCATGTCTGAAAATTGAGGTGCCGTTGAGTCGGCCGGAAACCAGTCGCTCACATTTTTATATTGAATAGTACAAATCCTGTTTCCTGCAGTCCCGCTGGTGTATACCCTGTATTCAGGGGCAGTACCTGCATCGAGATCAAGGTTCAGGGGATATATAAGGTCAGTTTCCGGCGAGGCCAGTGCATCAAATATATTTATGTCGGTTGTAGGAGGATTTGCACCTAATTTAATTACTCCATTTGTATTTAGTATGAACTGGGTATAAGTGGTACCATTGAAAATGAAATTGAACCCGATATCCTGAGCTTCGGAATTTGCTTCATCAAAGTTATCTGTTGCGATGACTGTTCCATTGGCACCCAAATCGGTATAAGTTCCGGCTAAATTAACCCCATTGGCGGCGACATAGTTAAATTGGCAGTAGGAAACGCTTGCCGTGATAATAAGTGATAAAAAAAGTAATAATTGCTTCATTTGTAAAGTTTTGGTGAATGATAAAAGTAAATTACGGAATAAATTGGTTTTATAAACATATATCTAAAAATAATTTCCCATGATAATGTAAGCAATGGTGCCCCGGAATAACGGAATTGATATTGTGAGATTTAATTTTTATTTATTTTCCCAGGTTACCATAGACAGCAACTACCCAGCGCCGGGGGAGAAACCTGATAACCGCGGCCGCAATTTTTGCAAGGGTTCCGGGCACTATGATCAGCTTTTTTTTGAATGTTTCACGCACGGCAATTTCACCCACTCTTTCCGGGGATACCGCCATCTTCATTCCTATCCATCCCAGTTTTGCCTTTGTGTCTTTTTTAATTTCAGGTTTAGTAAAGACCGGTCCGGGGGCGAGGCAGCTAACGCTGATATTTTTTTTCTTTAATTCATAGCGAAGCGAATAGCTAAAAAATACTACGGCTGATTTCGTAGCCGAATATAGATTTTTTACAGGAATGGGGGCAAAGCCGGCCATACTGGCTACGTTCAAAACATAAGAAGGCGCATTTTTCTCAAGCAGGGGAAGAAGGGTAAGGGTAAGCGCCATGGCCGATTCTACATTCAACCTCACCATGTAGCGAAGTGAATCGAGCGGCAAGGCTAAATAATCCCTGGCGCCTCCAAGGCCCGCAACATTACAGAGCATTTTTAAATTAACATTCCTGTCTGCACACCATCTGCCAATAGCCAGGGCTGATTCCTCCTTTGCCAGGTCATGAACTAAGATCTCTACATGGACCTGGTAGGTTGATTCCAGTTTGATTTTGGCTGAAAGCAAGCTATCCAGATGCCTTGCTATCAAAATCAGGTTATATCCCCGCCGCGCCAAAGCTTCCGCAATTGCATATCCTATCCCCTTACTTCCACCGGCAACTAATGCATAGTCCCCTTCCAGGTGAATATCAGAAAAAGTTGCGGCCGGCGTCCCGGTATGGGACATGTAAGTTCCGGAAATAGTTTTTGCAGTCACAAAATTAAAACCCGTTTCTACATTCCAGTGGGGTAAAATATACGCAGAATCGAACAATTGCCGCGTTGTGGCAACTGATTTTATTGCAGCCGGTTGGGCACATGCATTTATGATATTCAATAGTATAACAAAAAGATGAGATATTTTTTTCATGTAAATTATAATGATTTAAAGTCAAACGTCTTTTATTAACTTTTGGTTGCCATTTGTATGCCACGATGGAATGGTGAATGACAATACTTTACAATTCACCATTCAGGATTTTAATTGTCACTTTACAATTTTAAAGAAGGGATAAAATAGTACCAATTAACTATATCCATTTCAGGTATGGATTTATCGCAGGTTCCAAAATTTGGTGATTATTCTTTTTGGTTTTCAAATTTTGAGACCTTTAAAAATGGTTTGAATTTCAAAAAACGGCAGGCTATCCTGAAATACCTGCACAAGGATGATTCTGCCAGTTTTGGCCGCTTTTGGCCCCTTTTGGCCACTTTTGGCCGGATTTGGCCGGTATGATTGTATTGCCTAAAGGCAGTTTTGTTTTACTCTGCTTTTGTTCTGCTTTTACTCTGGTTTTACTCAGCTTTTGGAAATTATCCGAAAACGTTATTAAAGGTCATATTTAAAATATCATTCCGGTACTTGAAGATTGCCCCGGTTTTGGATTCAGAATAAAAGAAGAGCAAAATCTGTATTAAAGTTGGGGTACAACTGTAATACTTATATTCCAAACAATTTGAAATGACAAAGTAATACTATTTTAACCTGTGAAAAAGAATAATGGCATAAAACAAGGTAACGTTTTGCCTGCAATGCTATTACCCTGTTCCTATTCCCAACACGGACATTATTCCTGCCTTTTTCCCCTGTGCAATGCTTCGGCCGAGAATATATATCGTGTCATTACCCGGTGTTAAATTTAAAAGTATCCCGGTAAGTAAAAATGTTTCGAAATTAACTATGCCTGTCATCATCCAGGTAATTGCTTAGTTCAAATATACATTTTTTTACATTTCCTGCCACCACCTTAATGGTGCATCCCACCATAACCAGGGGATGAGCTTTAACAAGTCATGTGTGTTTTCAGGGAATCTAAAAAATAATAGTCCGGCAATGCCTGGTTTATTTTACAACAGGCATCAATATGAGGAATAGTCCTTACGCAAATACATTGCATTAATAAACCCATTGAAAGCAATCCTTGAAAAAATATTACCATCTTATTGTATTTTTGCCCGGTTTACCCGTCTAGCCAAATGAGAGAAAGAATTAATTACCGTTTTATTTAATTCAAATTAAATAATTTGCAACCTTAATATTATTGTTTTGACAGAGATTTATATATATATTTTTTCAGGCGTTGCACTTATTACCGGCTTTATAACAGCATGGATAATACGCACCATAACATTGGCAAAAACCCGGAAATTGCAAAAAAGCGCGGAAGGGTATCTCGAAAGTGAAAGGCTGATGAAGGAAAAATTGCAAAAGGAGAATGTACTGTTGCATCAAATGAAACAGGCTGCCGAACTTGAGTTTTCAAAAAAACTGCAGGAAGCCGGGGACCTCAACAAGATACTGGACCAGGATATATTGTTACTTCAAAAAAGCAATGAAGAAACAGAAGCATTGCTGCAAACAGGACAACCTGCTTTGCATGAGCTAAAGCTAAAATTAATAGATGCTCATAATTCCATTGCCAGGTATAAGGCCCAGGCGGAATTAAAAGAAAGCCACTGAAAAGGTCCCCAGCCGCCAGGCCGCCGCGGCGGAGGGTTCCTGATGCATTAAACTTCTTGAAGTCAAAACCCTGGGCGACCTGGCGGATATTTTGCCATTTTATTATAATATTTGCATAATAAAACTTAACATTGAAATAGCCGTTCTTATATTAACTTTGTGTTATCATTTAATTGAAATACAAAATAATGTCTACAAAACAAACAGCAGAAAAAGTGAAACAAACTTCTAAAGAAACGATTCTTAGGGAAATCGGCTTGCAATTGTCCCAGGCCTTACCCAGCTTAAAAGAAAGTCTCGGGGAAAAGAAATTTGAAAAGCGAGTCAGAAAAGCAGCAAAATTACTTTGCGAAGGAATTAAACCGGCCGACACAGAAAAAGCGCCTGTAACTAAAATACCGGCAGGAAAAGCCATAGGGAAAAAGAATAAAGTTGCGTCACCTGGAAAAAAAGCTGTTAAAAAATCTACTTCGAAATAGTTTCAGCCTCCTTTTTATTAATAACCAGGCAAATAAAAAAGGCTCCTGCCTTGCAGGTAAATACTCCATTTTTTAAATTTGAATTTTAAACCAGGCGACCAGAATTTCATCGTAAACTTTTACTTTGAGGTTCTTTTGTAAGAACCACTATCTAATGCGTCACCAATAATTATTTCACACCCGGGCGGTAATTTTTTTTCTGAGCCCTTGCGTACCAGGGCCTGTATAGGAAAGTTGCCTTCTTTCAGTAAGGCTTTTATAAGCCTGGTTCCAATGTAGCCTGAACTCCCGGTAATGAAAATATTTTCCATTTGATCAAGACTTAAAATATTTTATTATTGGTAAAATTGTGCGGAAAAGTCGGCTGCGGAGGAGCCGGGATCTCAATGGATGCAGTTGATGAGACAGTTCTTTTTCGCATCAGTTCCAGCTTCAGACTTTCTTTGCCTTTCTCCATTGCCCATTTATGATTGGCTGAAAAAATTGGTTTCATTATAAATGAAAATGTTTTGAGGAAGGGCTTCTCTGCTTCCAGTTTCCAATCAAATTTTACATTACATTCGTTTCCATTTTTTTCCAATAACCAGGTGCCCCTTCCAACAAAATCACCATAAGCCCTGATTGTAAAAGTCGTCGGCTTAATATTTTCAATCACTTCAAAATCCCATTTAATAGTATAAGGCAGCCAGCCCTTGGTAAATAGTTTCACTTTTTTACCGATGCTGTTTGCATCTCCCTTTTCTATTTCTTTCACATCTAAATAAACGGCGGGCCACCATCTTGCCAGGGCTTCAGAATCACTTAATATATCATACACTTCCATGCAGGTGCCTGTTACTTTCCAGTTAGTAATAAAATGATAATCATTGCTTGCCATATCAGCATAATTAGTGGTTGTTGATGTTACCTGAAAACGATCTGTACCGGCTTTAGCCGGATTTGGAAAACATATCGCGCTGCCTGGATAACAGAATTGAACAATGATCTATATCCATGCCTTTGAATTTCAAAAACTAACTTACGGATAATTATTTCCCACAGATTTATTCACCTTGCCTGAAGGTTTTAAAAAACCGTCAGATCATCCGCCGGCGAACCGGGTAACTTACCTGGAATAATCATGGAGAAAATTATACTATATTTTTAAAATAATCAATAAAATAAGTGCGGTTTAGGCAAAATAAAAAAGGCTGCCTCAACCAGAGGCAGCCCTTTTAATAGTTTGTTCAATAAGATTATCCCTTATTTTTTTATTTTTTTCTTTGTTACGGTTTTTGTTGATTTTTTGGTTTCAGCCGGGTTCAAACTAATGGACTGTCCGTTTTTCAATTTCGTGGTTGTCCCATTCTTGAATTTTACCGTAGCATCTTTCTTTACAACAGCACCGCTTTTTAATTTTATGCTATCTTCCAATAAGGTAGAGTCGCCGTTTTTTACCACAATTACCTTGTCATCTTTCATTACAACCTTGTCGTCAATTTTTGCCTGGGTTGTCGTAGCTGCACTATCAGTTTTTGATTTGGTTTCAACAGGGTTCAAACTAATGTACTGACCGTCTTTTAATATTGTGGAAGTACCGTCTTTAAATTTAACACTTGCATCCTTGTTTACAACAGCACCACTTTTTAATTTCATGCTTTCTTCCAATAAAGTAGTGTCGCCGCTTTTTACAAGCATCACCTTGTCACCCTTCATAATAACCCTGTCATCCGCTACAGCTTTGGTTTCGGTTGTGGTTGTCGTTGCAGTTGTGGTTGCGGTTGTGGTTGTGGTTGCAGTTGCGCTATCTGCCTGTGTATTGTTTTCAACGGGGTTCGAAAAACTGATATACTGACCGTTTTTTAATTTTGCGGTTTTTCCACTTGTGTATGTTACGCTGCCATCTTTTGTTACTATGGCCCCACTTTCTAATACTACACTGTCTTTTAACAAGGTGGAGTCGCCGTTCTTTACTACAAACATCTGGTCATCCTTCATGATCACCCGATCATTACTTATTTTTTTAGTCTGAGATGCGCTGTCAGCCTGAGAATTGCTATCAGCATCGGGCCGGGATTTGCTTTCAGCGGGCACCAGGGCAATATACTCCCCGTTTTTTAATTTTGCAGTTTTCCCGTCAGTGTAAATAACACTGCCATCTTTCAATACCACTGCACCACTTTCCAATTTTATACTGTCTGCCAATAAGGTAGAGTCACCCTTCATTATAATCATCACCTGGCCATCCTTCATTGTCACCCTGTCTCCCAGCACTTTCTTTGCAAGGGATGCACTATCCATTTGGGAATTGTTTTTAGCCAGTTCCATGCCTGGTGGCACGGTATCCCTGGTATCCGGCATCGTTGCTTTTAATGTATTTTTTTTGGCAGCATCATTGGTTAGCGTGGTATCGGGCATACTATTATTACTACTCAATGATGAATTATTCTTACCGTTTACAGAGGTATCGGGCCAATTCTTTTTCATCGATGTGTCGGGCAAACTATTGCTGTGGCTTAAGGATAATGTGTCTTTGCTACTTTTGGGCATTGTATCCATAACATTTGGACCCGGAAAATTTTTCTTTGCAATTGTTGGAATGGTATCCTGTGCAAATACCATTGCAGTTAATAAAACTGCTGCGGATAAACTTAATAACTTTTTCATAATTATTTATTTATTGAAGTTTAATTGAATGTTTGAATTTCGGATCAAAATTCAATTTAGTATAGAAGGTTCAAAAACCGAACCATGGCCTTAAATCATATAAAATCTATTATACAGAGAAGGAATTCATACACAATTTGGGGAAAAATATCTCAAATATTAGCAGGAAATGGGCAAAACCAAAGTTTGCATAAAGGATAAAAAAAATGTGGAAATATTTTATTCCACATATTTGAATTTAAAAGAAATGCAATATTACTGCAGTTTATACAGGGAAGACCTGGATTATAATGTATATTATATCAGGAGTTCGGTTAATTGTGAATTGGCAATGTTGAATGGTCAAAATTTTACATAAAAAACTCTTCCGAGATGATCTTACCATCTTTTACTTTGTACAAACAGATCTCTTTCATATCCATATGTCCCTGGCCTTTCATTGTAACATCCATATGAAGAGTAACCGCAAAACTTGATCCGGCGAGCAGTGGTTCAGAAATTTCCAGTTTGTGCATCGTTTCTACCATTTCTCCAAATTTGTTTCCTTTTTCAAGGATTGCTTCCAGGCCAATTGTTTCTTTCTCAAACTCCGGTGTAGCAAAAGGTTCAATGC
>JBDTWP010000200.1:0-11923 GCA_040006615.1 Ferruginibacter sp. | reverse complement strand
GGCCAGTACGTCATTAAAATGGCTGTCCACTTCTTTTGCCTCGGTGGTATCAGTTACCGTTAGTAAATTGGAGGCCATTAAAAAACGGCCAAAATCACCCCGGCCAAACCCGTTATAAAACATGGCATTCTTTTTTTTAAGCAGCCACCAGGGAGGAACATCTGTTGGAATCATATCATCCGGCAGCGCCATCATATTTTGATCGCTCCATCTTAAAGTTTGAGGATCCCTGTGGGAAACAAGCAGGTAGGCTAATCCATCAGCCAGATTTACCCCCTTAATTGGTGCAATTAAATCTGGTGCGATTGTTTTGACTGATGTAATAAAATTCTTTGCCGCCTCATATTTCCTGGACATTTCGCCGGTAAGATTTTTTAAGAAATTCTCTGCAAATAATGCCGTGGTTCCTCTCTTTATTGTATAGTCGCTGAGGGAATTGCCCAGGCCAACAATTAATTTTCCATCAAAAACCTGGGCATGACATTGTAAACAATTTGGTGCTACAACCAATTCGCCGTTTGGCGCTTTTATTGCGGTAAAGTCATGCGATAAATTTTTGTTATTTCCGGTACGATGTAAAAAATTATTGGTGTCTTTTGGCGTAGCCATCATAAATAAAGAGTAGGGGATTCCGCTTTTTAGATAATCACCGGTAATTAAATAAGAATAGCCATTTCCTGCATCGCCTGCCCGTTGTAAACCAGGTGCAATATATTCAGGCTCATCCCCGCTGTATTTATCCGTTATGGTTATAAACGCAAAGCAGATTGCCGTTATGATAAATAATATGATTAATTTTTTCATTGTAGTGAGACGAGTGAGGAGTGATGAGTAATGAGTGATCAAGGATGATAGTTTTATTACTCATTACTTATTACTTATTATTGTTGCGTTGCCAATTAAAATTACCAGGCTTTTGTGGTAGTACCATTTATCAATCTAATGAAGTACAGGTGTTTATTCTCGAAATAATCAGGGGACTTATTTCCTTTTTTCAATGAAACGGGCCGGAAATTATAATCAGAAAAGACTTTAAGATCTTTATCATTGATATGACTCAGCATATCATTAGGATAAGTAGTAAGCAGGTTGGTAAAAAGGTAAGTGGATTCAAATCCTTTAAAAACCATATCGGCTGGTTTGCCTTTATATTTTTTTTCATAGCCCTCTGTCAGGACTTTACTTAGGTTGTCCCACCTGTTATTGAAGAAAGGTGAAGTAAAATACACCGGGAAGTCTTCGAACTGGTCTTTTTGCATAAGGCTTTTGAACCCGTCCCAGTTGGGCATTCCAATCAGAATAATGGGGTATTTCTCATACAGCTCATAACAGGCTGCAGTAAGAGTGGTTGCAAAATTCTCATCCAGCGATGCACCAATGATGATCGTTTGGCTACTGCTGTCCAGTTTCTTTTCTAAAAATTCTGCTGAAAAAGAAACGTCCAAATTGATTGTCTGGATATTTAATAAAGGTTTGTGGTCAGGTTCGTTGATTGTCTTAAAATAGGATGCTACTTTGTCTTCCTGTAATCCTTTTTTCCTGATGAGAAAAATTCTGTCAGTTCCATGATTTTGTAAAATATAGCTGTAAATAGCTTCGCAATGGGCCTTTAATGTTGAATTAACCAATACTAAGAAAGGATTAGACGTAATACCGCCGTCGTTGGGATAGGTGGCGGAGACAAATGGAATATTTCTTGCCAATGCAAAATCTGCCAGTTGCTTGTATTCAAGATCTTTTACGGATCCTATTATCAAATCGAGGCTATCAATTTTTTTGGATTTAATAAGCAGGTCAACCGGCATAGTATAGGATTTGGTATCGTAAATAAATGCATTGACATTTTGATTCTGTAATTTAACAGAGTCAAGCGCAATTTGAGCACCATTAACAAAATCAACACCCGGCATTATAAAACGGGGCATGCCCTGAATATATCGAAATTTACCTTCCGCGTTGAAAACCGAATCCAGGTATAGGGGAGCAAAAATACCAATATGGTAAGTTTTAGAAACAGGAATAGAATCATTTTGTGCTACTACATTTTGCAAAGAAAAAAAAGCCACAAAAAATATCACAACCGGTCGTAAAATCTTATTCATAATTTTTTTGATTCTGTTATAAACTAAAAAGGCTGGCAGCCTTTAAATATCAGCCGGAGGTGAATTCTTATTTTAAGCAGGGAATATACTCCCAGTTCTCAGCTCTTTTCCGCTTTAGTTCTGCCTAAACCCGTCACTACAAATTTATTCCCATTCTATTGTGGCGGGTGGCTTGCTGCTTATATCATAAACTACCCTGTTAATTCCACGAACATTGTTAATAATTTCACTGGATATGTCTGCCAAAAACCCATAGGGCAGGTGTGCCCAGTCAGCCGTCATACCATCTACAGATGTTACAGCTCTGAGTGCCACTGTGAATTCATAAGTTCTTTCGTCTCCCATTACCCCTACGCTTTTTACCGGTAATAAAATAGTGCCGGCCTGCCAAACCATTTCATAGAGGTTTTCCTTTTTTAACCCATTTATATAAATCGCATCAGCTTCCTGCAATAACCGTACCTTTTCTTCCGTAACATCACCCAGAATTCTGATGCCAAGGCCAGGGCCGGGAAACGGATGCCTGAAAAGAATATCGTGAGCTATACCTAGTTCCAGTCCAACCTTTCTGACTTCATCTTTAAATAAGGAACGTAGTGGTTCTACCAGCGATAATTTCATTATTTCAGGCAGTCCCCCAACATTATGATGCGATTTGATAGTTGCAGAAGGGCCATGTACAGAAGAAGATTCAATGACATCCGGATAGATAGTTCCCTGGCCTAAAAAATCTATATTTTCAATGCGGTGCGCTTCCTGGTCAAAGATATCTATAAAGCCACCCCCTATTATTTTTCTTTTTTCTTCCGGATCGGTTATACCGGCCAACCTGCTGTAAAAATGGTTCTTTGCGTCTATCCCTTTTACATTTAACCCAAGTTTACCATACATTTCCAGTACCTGCTGAAATTCGCCTTTTCGTAACACGCCATTGTCTACAAAAATCCCAAACAAATTATCGCCGCAGGCTTTGTGGATCAGTGTGGCAGCCACCGTACTGTCTACGCCGCCACTCAAAGCCATGATGACCCTTTTATCGCCGATCTTGTTTTTAAGGGCAGCAACAGTATCGCTGATAAAATGGGCAGGAGTCCAGTCCTGGGAGCAGTTGCATATATTTACCAGGAAATTTTTGATAATTGTTTTTCCTTCCGTAGAATGATAAACTTCGGGATGAAACTGGAGGCCGTACAATGGAAAATTATTGTCGATGGTGCGTTTAAATGCAGCCACCGGAATACTTTCGGTAGTTCCCAATATTTCAAACCCTTCAGGTAATACCTGTATGGTATCGCTATGGCTCATCCATACCTGCGAATGTGGCGACACATTGTTTAATAAAACATCTTCTTTGATTATTTCCAGCCTGGCCCTTCCAAATTCTCTTTTTTCACTTTTATCTACCCTGCCGCCAAATAGTTTTGCTGTTAATTGTGCTCCATAACATAGCCCCAATAGGGGTGTCTTACCAGAGATATTTTTAATATCGACCAGCGGAGCATTTGGTTCATTTACTGAAAAAGGTGATCCGGACAGGATGATACCTTTTAATTCGGGGTCAAAAACGATGTCTTTTTGAAAGGGTGTTATTTCGCAATACACATTTGCTTCTCTTACTGCCCGGGCAATTAATTGTGTGTATTGGGAACCAAAATCGAGGATTAGAATTTTTTCCGTCATTGTGCTACGAAGATAAATAATACCAGTCATAAAAATATTCCCATCTGTGGCAGGGTTGCATTTCAAATAGTTGCCCGGTTATCAAAAAACTTTGAAGGTTACCAACCCTGGCATGAGAGCCACAATTAATAAGGGCGCACTAAAGGTTGACAACACCAGGCGGCAATTAAAATTGCACCTTCACCGGTCCCGCCCGGCGGCGAGGTATACAAAGAGCAAAAACTGACAGAAGGCTGCTTCTAGGGTGACTTTGCCAGGAGATTAATGCAACTGCACACTATTTTGGGGGCGGGACGCCATA
Source organism: Ferruginibacter sp. (assembly GCA_040006615.1). Taxonomy (GTDB): domain Bacteria; phylum Bacteroidota; class Bacteroidia; order Chitinophagales; family Chitinophagaceae; genus Ferruginibacter. The sequence continues at coordinate 7,840 of JBDTWP010000200.1, read as the reverse complement.
ATATTTCGCCAAAGACTTGTATACCTAATTATTATTATAAATCTTTACAAAAATATTTAACCATGAAACAATTATTATTTTACTTTTTTGGACTGTTGTTACTTAGTTCCTGCAATCAAAGGATGGGAAGTGGCAATATTGTTACCGAAAAAAGACAAACAGGGGATTTTGAAGGAATTTCCGTTGGAGGTGCATTTGCTGTGGAAATAAAAAAGGGCCCGGTAACTGAAGTAGAAGTGGAGGCAGATGATAATGTTATCAGTTTTATTGAAACCAAGGTAAGCGGAAATGTATTAAAGATCAGTACAAAAAATGGAACCGGTTTTAACAACGCACATTTTAAAGTGTATATTACCGCACCTGAAATTAATTCATTTAATGCCTCAGGCGCAGCCAAAGTAAAAGTAACCGGCCAGATGAAAAGCGAGGGAAAGATTACCCTCGATGTGTCAGGAGCCGCCGGTATTACTTTGTCGGTTGATGCGCCTGAAGTATTCGCAGAAGTGAGTGGAGCAGGCTATATAGAAATGAGTGGAAGAACCAAAGATTATACGGCTAAAGTATCCGGAAGTGGTAATCTTAAATCGGGCGATCTGAGTAGTGAGAATACAGATGTGCGGGCCTCTGGGGCAGGCACCGCAAGGGTTCATGCCAGCGTAAACCTGAAGGCAGACGCCAATGGTGCCGGGAATATTTATTATAAGGGAGGAGCTAATGTGCAGCAGAAAACTAGCGGGGCAGGCAACGTAAAAAACGAGAACTAGGTTTATGACTGATCGTATATTCCTATAGCCAGAGCTGGAGGAAATTTATGATACCATTTTCAAGCACAGCATGAATACTGTTCTTGTTGCGCCCAAAAGCACCTGGAATTTGAAATGCACCTACGGATTTTGGTTTATCGATTAAAAAATTTTATAGTTTAACAAATCGTATCGTTTTTGCAGAGGCATCTTCTGCTACCCCGGTAAGATTATATATTCCCGGAGCAAGATTGGCACAATCAATTGTTATCAAACTGCTGCCTGATGGGATTGCCTGCTTATATGTTTTGACCAACCTTCCACTTATTCCGGTAATCCTTGTTACGATAGTAGTGGCTTTCGCTGATGATACACTGAGTGTTGTTTGGTCTTTAACCATTGAAGGGTAGAGGCCGACAAATTCGATCCCCCTGGTTCCGTTTATAATTAAGACAATCGGTGAGTAGGAAATTTTTCCATCTATATCAATCATTTTCAGGCGGTAGTAATTTTTGCCCTGCAACGGGCGGGCATCTGTAAAATCAAAAGGCTGGGTGCACCTGGCCTGCGTTGCAGTTATGGATGTAACAGGTTTGAAATTCCTGGCATCAGCGGCTTTTTCTATTTCCATTACAATATTTGCAGACAGGCAGGTTAGTTTCCAGTTTAATGCATTGCCATTGTTAGTTTTTTGACCTTTAATGTATTCCAGTTTAACTGGAAGTGGATTTGGTTCAGGTGCTAATGCAACTCCTCTGAAGTCAGTATTCTCCGGAGCATTTGCTATAGAGGTTTTATTGCCTGTAGAAGATGCAGCATTGTATCCGCCTGCATCTGTAATAGTAGATAATACGTTCGATGAAGTTGTAAATAAAGTAACACTATTGCCGGAAACAATTCCCGTCATTCCTCTTACGGCTCCTTGAATTGTATCATTAACTATCCATGTATCTGCGACTAAAGAATATTTAATGATGCCGACCACATCATCTGCAACATATAAAACATCTACTCCGGGAACGGAGGTGGATAAGTCTGCCAAAAAGAATCCATTCGGACTTCCTGTAACAGGTGTGCCTGGCAAATTAGTAATAGTCTGGCCGGATGTGGCAGGTGTGCCAGTACCAACTGTTGCGACTCTTATACCATCGGATATTGAAGAAACATACAACTGCCCGCCGAAAATATTTACAACCCGGATATTTGTTGTGGTGGTACTTAATTGAGTAGTAGAGGTAGAACCCAAAGTAGTATATCTAACACCGCCAGCTTCACCGCAAATCCATAAATTAGTTCCATCGGGAGAGAAGACGCTTCTTGGATTACCTCTGGACGCAAAATCAGTTAAGGCGGTAGTAGCATCTAAATTGGAATTGGCATCCATTCTTCCAACGATTCTATTGACTGTTGCGCCTGTTGATGCTACTATTGCTGTGGTTCCAACTGCAGCGTCATAACCTGTAATCATTAAATAGTAAGTATCAGTTGTGCGGGAAATAACTCCTTCTAATGTGGCTGTACCCGATGCAGTCATAATTTTATTGGCACCTGAAGCTGCCGTGGGTAAAGCCACACTCCTTACTAATGTTCCACCGGGGGTGTATTCGTCCAGAAACGCAGGCGTAGCCGCATCAGTTAAAGCCGCAGCTCCATCTCCTGAACGGTAAACAACGATGTTTCCCGGAGTAAAACTTTGAGCGTAAACAACACAGGTTAGAAAACACAAAAGAACAGGCAGTGTAAAAATTTTCTTCATATTATTTTTTTATTGTTCATCGGAAGGGTGGTATGTTTTTTCAAAAATAGTTAAAATAACAAATATAACAAATATAAATAAACTGCAATAATATGAATGCTGAGGGATGTATTCCAAATTCATCCTGTACCGTGGGTGCAACAAAGTAGTATACACCGAATTGGCTGGAAGTGGTTTCATAAATTGCCTCCGGCTTTTGCTGGAGGAACAAATTTATTCATTTTTGGCTTTAGCCAAACCAATCAGGAAAATGCTTAAATCCAATTCGGCTAAAGCCGTAGCGTATTGCATTTTTCATTATCCACAGGCTAAAGCCTGTGGCAATTCAATTCCGGCGATATAAATTAGTAATGCCTGCAAGAACTGTGGTATTTTTGGTTGTTGATAAAAGATGATCACACAATTAAAAGCAGTTTCACGAAATGCGCCAAAAAAATATAAGAATGTTGTTTTTGTCCGGTTGCCTTTTTTTTGCGCAACAGGCCCTGTCCCAGGTTCGCAGCAGAACCAGTTTCAACAGCAACTGGAAATTTATCCTTGATAGTAAAAATGATTACAGTAATTCAACAGCAAACGTAAAAAGCTGGCGTGTTTTAAATGTACCGCACGATTGGAGCATTGAATTGCCTTTTGATTCAACCAGTCCTACGGGAACTGGCGGTGGTGCCATGCGTGGTGGTATTGGCTGGTATCTTAAATCCTTTTCAGTGCCTTCTTCGGTAAAGAATAAAAAAATAAGTATTGATTTTGATGGGGTATACCTCAACAGCGAAGTATGGATAAACGGGCATTACCTTGGTTTGAGGCCATATGGTTTTAGTTCCTTCAGGTATGATCTTACGCCTTACCTGAGATATGGTACAGTAAAGAATGTGATCGTCGTTAAGGTTGACAATTCAAATCAACCCAACTCACGCTGGTACTCCGGCTCTGGTATTTACCGCAATGTATGGCTGGTTATCACAGATAAAATATATATTGATCATTGGGGTTCTTTTATAACAACACCTGCAATAAATGAGGCGGCGGCAGCAATTCATATTAATACCAATATACGTAACACAACTACTGAGCAAAAAAATATTTCGCTCATCACCATCATCTATGATGAAAAAGGCAAAGTAGCCGCAAGAAAAATCAGTTCCGGTATTTTATTAAAAGATACAATTACGGTGGTTAGGCAGGAGTTGAGTGTACCGCAGCCAAAATTATGGTTCACTACAAGGCCATATTTGTATAAAGCCGTCAGCCAGGTGGTCAGCAGGGGGAAAATAATTGATGACTATATTACCCCATTGGGTATTCGCAGTTTTGAATTTGATCCAAATAAGGGCTTTCTCCTGAACGGAAAACAGGTAAAAATAAATGGCGTTTGTAATCATCACGATTTAGGGTGCCTGGGAACTGCCATAAATACAAGGGCCCTGGAACGTCAATTGGAAATCCTGAAAGCCATGGGTTGTAATGGTATCCGTACTTCACACAACCCGCCGGCACCTGAGCTGCTGGACCTATGTGACAAAATGGGGTTTATCGTGATGGATGAAGCATTTGATATGTGGAAGAAGCAAAAGAATCAATACGATTATCATTTGTTTTGGAACAATTGGCATAAGAAAGACCTCGAAGACCTGGTTCTGAGAGACCGGAACCATCCATCCGTTTTCATCTGGAGTATTGGGAATGAAATATTGGAGCAAGGGGATAGTACAGGTACAACCATTGGTAAAAAATTAGCCGGTATCATAAAAGTTCTGGATCCAACCCGCCCTGTTACTTCAGCATTGAATGACCCCCAACCGGGTAATAAAATCTATCAATCTGGTTCATTGGACCTGGTAGGCTTTAATTATCACCACCAGGACTTTGCAGACTTTCCAAAAACTTTTCCCGGTAAAAAATTCATCGGTGCGGAAACTGTTTCTGCATTGCAAACCCGCGGGCATTATGACCTTGTTCCTTCAGATAGTATCCGCCGCTGGCCTAAACGGTGGGATATACCATTCAGGGATGGGAACAAGGATCTTACCGTTTCTGCCTATGATAATGTATCTGCACCCTGGGGTTCCACTCATGAAGAAACCTGGAAAGTGATAAAAAAACATGATTTTCTTTCCGGCCAGTATATATGGACCGGCTTCGATTATATCGGTGAGCCTACGCCATATCAATGGCCTGCACGGAGTTCCTACTTTGGCATTATTGACCTGGCCGGGTTTCCAAAAGATGTGTATTATATGTACCAAAGCGAATGGACGGAAAAACCCGTTTTGCATATTTTTCCGCACTGGAACTGGAAAGAAGGTAATACGGTGGACATATGGGCCTACTATAATGATGCCAGTGAAGTAGAGTTGTTTTTAAATGAAAAATCACTTGGAAAAAAGAAAAAGAGAGGTGATGAACTTCATGTGTCCTGGAGTGTTAATTACACACCCGGAACGCTAAGGGCGGTATCCAGGAACAATGGCAAGGTTGTTTTAACGAAGGAAATTAAGACTGCGGGCGCACCTTTTAAAATAATACTTTCGGCGGACAGGAAAATGATCAAAGCTGATGGAAAGGACCTTTCATTTATTACCGCCACAATCGTAGACGCAAAAGGGATAGTAGTACCGGATGCTGATAATTTAATACAGTTTTCAGTTACAGGGAATGCTTCCATACTGGGAACAGATAATGGAAGCCAGACGAGCCTGGAGAGTTTTAAGGCGGATAAACACAAGGCATTTAATGGTCTTTGCCTCGCGGTGGTGCAATCCGGTGAAAAAACCGGCAATGTGATCATATCTTCAACCGCAATTGGTTTACGGTCATCTACTATTAATATTATAATGAAATAATCCGGTTTATTCATCCATGCCGCCAGGTGTGTAAATCGGGGGCTTCTACGGCGGTATCCTCGCCTGGGCCGACCCAACACATATGAAAGTCAGAAAGGATTTCGAAGTTAATTGATCGGTAAAACAATCTATATACTATCCTATCCTCTTATAATTGCTTTAGAACTATTGAGTGATCCGATAGATTAAAGAATTTACCTTGCATAATATAACCAGTTATTATAGCAATTAGTGAAAATGAAAAACCCGGAATCCGTATTTCATCTCATCTCTTATTGGATGAGTTGGACTATGTGGGATATGCATGTCAATCCATCTGATATACAATTGATCGGGGCATGTCATTTTCAAATTATTCCGTCACTTTACTAATACTATATGGATAGTTAATATTTTAATTTTATAAAATGCAATATCTAGGTACAATGCTGTTGAAGTCGTCTTTATTATTCCTGGTTGTTATACTTGTTTCCTGCAAAAAAAGTCCCCAACCAACTCCCCAGCCTGGTGGTGGCGGTACGGATACTACGCCTATTCAACCGGCGGTGGATCCTGCCATTGCGAATACCATTGGCTTTTTTTTGGATGACTGGCAGGCAAGAACCTTCGTAACACCCGCTTATAATGAGGTAACTGTGCCTGCATCCGCCACCACTACCGTTACTGCAGATGCTTCTGATATTATTACAAAAATTCCCTTATCGGTATTTGGGCATAATGCGGTCTGGTGGATGGGACCGACCATCACAGAACCTGTTGCATTGGCTAATATTACCAATCTTCATCCCCACATCATTCGTTTCCCGGGAGGTAGTTCAAGCGATGCTTATTTTTGGAATGCCCCGGAGGGTGTTAATCCTCCTGATGTTCCCGCACTTATAAGAGACAAGGATGGTGTTGACAGGGATCCCGGTTACAGGCAAGGTAAATCAACATTAGACTGGCAATGCTCGGTGGATAATTATTATTCCATGTTGCTGCAAACAAATAACCAGGGTATAATTACTATCAATTTTGGCTATTCAAGGTATGGTACAAGTAACGATCCTGTTGCTGCCGCGGCCCACCTGGCTGCGGAATGGGTAAGATATGATAATGGACGTACCAGATACTGGGAAATCGGTAATGAAAATTATGGTGACTGGGAATGGGGTTATCGTATCAACACTACCCTGAATAAAGATGGGCAGCCTGAGTTTTTAACCGGCGCCTTGTATGCCAGCCATTTTAATGTTTTCGTGGACTCAATGAAAAAAGCAGCAGCGGAAATTGGTAAAACAATTTATATCGGTGCAGTTACAGCAGAGGCGCCGCCTGAATCCTGGCAAACCAATACTGTGAAAACCTGGAATACCGGTATGATGCCAGGCACTAATAATAAAGCCGACTTTTACGTGGCGCATAATTATTTTACACCTTATGATCAGAACTCCAATGCAGCTGTGGTGCTTTCATCAGCCTTAACCATCCCAGGTCAAATGCTGAGCTATATTACGCAGACATTGCAGGCCAATGGCGCCAGCATTAAACCGGTGGTAATGGATGAATGGAACATGTGGGCAAAGAATTCAATGCAGCAGGTATCTAATACCAGTGGTGCTTTTGCCGTTTTGGTAATAGGTGAAGCATTAAGGAATAAGTATGGTATGTGCGCACGTTGGGACCTGATGAATGGATGGGAAAACGGCAATGACCATGGCCTTTTCAGTTCAGGTAATGAGCCGGGTATTTCAAAATGGAGCCCACGGCCATCATTTTATTACTTATATTTCTTCCAAAAATGTTTGGGTGACAGGTTAGTTTCTTCCACTGTACTGGGAAGTGCGGACATTAAGGCATATTCTTCCACTTATGTTTCTGGTGAGGTAAATGTTTCCGTGATAAATACCGGGGCAACTGCTCAAACTGTAGAGGTAAAAATAAAGAATTTCCATATCGGCAACCGTTTTTACTGGTACAGCCTGGAAGGGAGCAATGACAACGGGGAATTTTCCAGGAAAGTATTGGTAAACGGTTCCGGTCCTGTAACCGAGGCCGGCGGACCTCCTGCTTATGCCACTTTGAATGCAAAATCAGCCCCGACTACCAATGGTGTAAAGATAACGGTACCGGCAAGAGGTGTGGTTATGCTAATTGTGGAAAAGAAATAAACAGAGATTATATAAATTAAGAACTTCTGACCTGCTCCTAATATAAATGGACAAACACATCGGAATAACAAGGGAGCTAAATTAAAATGGCAATTTACAAGTGAAAATGCCAGGATAAAATTACTAAAACTTTATCCGTCAATTCAGGTTCGACATGACACCAGATATATACTGCGCTATACCTGGTTATTATCTGGCATAGTTCACAACTCAAAGCCGGGTAAGGCCTCTACCAAGAAAGGTCTATTTTAAATAACTGCCGTTATGGCATTTCCGGGCAATTTCCAATACCAGAGTAAAAGCAGAGTAAAAGCAGAGTAAAAGCAGAGTAAAAGCAGAGTAAAACAA
>JBDTWP010000199.1:0-11945 GCA_040006615.1 Ferruginibacter sp. | reverse complement strand
AATTCCCCTTTCGTTTCCGGCATTGCCTTTCAAATGGATACGCAGGTAGTTGTTTGTTGAAAGCTTTTCATTATTATTTCTGTAAATGCCTGCATAATCATTTGAGTTATTTATTACAAGATCAAGATCGCCGTCATTATCAAGATCGGCGTATGCAGCACCCGCCGAAACCCCGGGCTGAGCCATTCCCCATTGGGTGGTTTTTTTTGTAAATGTTTCATCGCCGTTATTTTGAAATATATAGTTGGCAATCCGAAGGGTAGGCATTTTTTTTATGTATTCCGAAATAGCGTCAAAATGATCTTTATTCATAACACGGATAAGCCTGTCCATCGAATATTTTATGAAATCCATGTCTGTATGATCCTTAACATATCCATTGCTCACAAACAGGTCCTTGTACCCATCATTATCATAGTCGCCGAAGAGAGCTGACCAGCTCCAGTCTGTGTTGGAAACACCGGACAATTGCCCGACTTCGCTGAAACTGCCGTCCCCATTATTTTTTTGCAGCATGTTGCGGCTGTACTGGTAATAAAAACCCTGCTTAAAAAGGAATTGAAATTTATCAAAATTCTCCGCCCCGCTATGCATCTTTTGTGTTTTATTATCTTCAGCCAGCATGTCTAATGTCAGTAAGTCCACAAGGCCGTCATTATTATAATCAGCTGCATCTGAGCCCATAGAAAATAGGGAGGTTTCATCCATGCATTTTGAAAGTTGCTCAATAAAACTGCCGTTGTGGTTATTGATGAACAGGTAATCCGGTTCACTAAAATCATTTGATACAATTACATCAGGCCACCCGTCGTTATTAAAATCTGATACGGCAACCCCTAAACCAAAGGTTAGCACATTTGAAGTGATGCCTGCTGCCTCAGTTACATCAGTAAAATGCCCGTTATCGTTACGGTATAATTTACTGGCAAAAACCGGATCATGTTTTTGGCGCAGTTCGGGCGTTTCCTGCACCCCCGATGTATATTTCTGTAGAGAGTGATTGATGATAAAGCAATCAATATCCCCATCTTTATCATAATCAAAAAATGCTGCCTGTGTAGAATATCCTTGATCTGCAAGCCCATAATTCTTCGCTTTTTCAGAAAAGCTCAGATCGCCATTATTTATAAAAAGTAAATTCTCCCTGCGTTGTGGGTTTCCATCTGCGCTGCGGCAAATATAAATATCCAATTTCCCATCTCCGTTAATATCTGTCATAGTTGCTCCGGTGCACCATCCCTGTTTATCGGCTACACCACTTCGCACTGTTATATCTTCAAATTCAAAATTTCCTTTATTCAAAAACAGGCGGTTCTTAACCATGTTACCAGTAAATAAAATATCCTGCAGGCCATCATTGTTGATATCGCCGATGGCAACGCCCCCACCATTATAGAAATAAATATAATTATTCATGTTTAGTGCCCCATCATCCACAAACATATTTCGAAAATCTATTCCTGTGTTGTTTTTATCAAGACTGGTAAATAATGTGGCCTGGTCGCTTTTACAGGAATAAAAAAAAAGTGAAAGAAAAGATACTATGCAGAAATAATATTTAAACATGCGGTTGAATGGTTAATTGCTGTAAATGTAGAATAGATTTTCTTAAAGTATTCAGTAAAACGAAGCGTATTGTAAAATCCTTTTAAAATATCCCCTATATTCATATTATCAATAACCCGCATAATAATGAACGATGATTTCCGCATTATACAATGGAGATCACAATTCCCAGGTCGAAAAATACCAGTCCATTTTTATTGAAATGCAATTATATTTTGTTATCCTATTTTTCACGAAACAGCGCTAAATAACATGTTGAAAATTACACAAACTAAAATCGAAAAGTACCGTCCATTTATAACATAATGCCAGGTTAAACGGGTAATCAGCATGATTAGGACAAAATAAGATAGTAATATGTCAAGAAGGGGTATAAAACTGGTTTCGTTCATCTGTATATTCGAAAAATACTATATTGCTAATAGTTTGATCAATAATTTCATTTTATCTCCACATCAAAACAAACCTAATGTACAATACCTCCACTGTCGGGGCCAGCGTTCTTTCCTACCCGGGATTTCAGTCCATTCATACAAAAAGAATCAGGATGTTTATGAAATTAAAGATGCTTGCCATTGCAGTATTTGCACTGGGTTCGCAATTATTATTTGCTAATCCTGCCAGGACCGGGCGGGGGGAGTACGGCAAAAACCCTAATATTATGGTACCCGGTAAAACCGTGGATGGAAGCATCCAGGGCAAAGTAACCAATGAAAATGGCGATCCGGTATCAGGGGCTACAGTATCCCTCGAAAACACAAAAAGGGCGACGGTAGCCAATGAAAAGGGTGAATTTGTAATCGAGAATGTAAAAAGTGGAAATTTCAAACTGAAGATTACTGCGGTTGGTTACCAGGAGATCATACAGGATGTAAAAGTGACCGAAGGCACAACAAATATTTCATTTACACTCATACAAAGTAAGGGAGAACTTGGCGAAGTGGTGGTAACTGCGTTGGGCATACGACGGCAGGCAAGAACCCTCACCTATGCCACTCAAAAGGTCAGCGGCGAACAAATCAATGAGGTGAAGAGTGGCAATATCGCTAATTCCCTGAGCGGCAGGGTGGCCGGAGTGGTTATCACACAAAGCGCATATGGACCTGGAAGCGCCGCAAAGATTCTGCTGCGTGGCAACCGGTCTATTGGGGGAGGCAATGGAGCGCTTATTGTAGTGGACGGAGCCATCATCGACAACTCTATCGGGGGAGCAGGCGGCGCCGATGGCATTTCCAGTATAAACCCCGATGATGTGGAAAATATCAATGTGCTCAAAGGTTCCTCCGCCACAGCACTTTACGGAACAAAAGGTGCCAATGGAGTTATTTTAATTACCACAAAAAGAGGACGGTCAGGTCAATTGTCAGTCAATTTTAATTCCGGTGTCACCTGGGATTCTCCTTTGCTGTCACCCGAAGTGCAGAATGATTACGGCCAGGGAGGTGGGGGTGTATTCGGCCCGAATGCGGCGGGAAGTTGGGGACCGAAAATAAGCGGGCAACAGGTTACCGACTGGACAGGCAAGCAAATTACCCTCGCCGCACAACCTGACAATCTCAAAGGTTTTTTCAGGGATGCACTAAGTACAAACAATTCTATCGGGATCAGCGGGGGAACGGATATCACCCAGACTTATTTTTCTTATGGCAATTTGTATTCACAAGGAATAGTACCGCAAAACGAGTTAAAGAGGCATACGGTTAATCTACGCATCACCTCCAAATTAGGCAAACATTTTTCTATGGATTCAAAAGTGACCTATGTGCACCAGGATATAACAGACAAACCTGGAGTAATTGGTACTAATTCGGCTCCGATGAATATATATAAGATACCCCGGACTGTTCGCCTGGAGGATGTAAAAAACTATAAACGGATTGATAGTATTGGTAATGTCAGGCCCAACTACTGGTACACCTCGGCAATGTTTGGAAATCCATATTGGACCGTATATAATACTCATGCCGAGGAGCGACGGGACCGGATAATCGGCCTTATTACGGGGAAGTACCAAATAACCAGCTGGCTGGATTTACAGGCGACCATTTCGCTCGACCTGAGCGATGATAAAGGGAGTGGCCGGTCCGATGCTAACAGCGTAGGTTCTGCCGGTAGTAGTAATGGCTCATTCGGTTATGGACTTGGTAGATCTATTCAAAGAAACGTTGATGTTGTTCTGTCTGGCAAAAACAATATATCAAACGACTTCAAAGTTAGCTATAACCTTGGCGGCACGCTGCAGGATAACAAGGGAGATTATACAAATATCAGTGTCAGGGGCCTGATCATTCCCAATCGGTTCAACCTGGCGTTTGCCGCAGACCAATTCAATTCTAACTCCGAGATTCATGTCCAGAGACAGGCAGTATTCGGCACTACCCAGTTTTCGTTCAGGGACTTCCTGTACCTTGATATAACTGCAAGGCAGGAATATTTTTCTACGCTGCCACCCCCATATTACTCATTTTATCCGTCTACCGGTCTGAGTGCTATATTATCGGATATGTTTAAAATGCCGACGGCAATCAACTACTCCAAAATTAGAGTGGGATACGCAAGGACAGGCGGCGGCGGCCCGGGATTTCTGACCAAACAAACATATTCGATCTACCCGGGCGGTCTTCTCCAACGGGACGCTGTTTCACCTTTCCCGGATCTGAAACCTGAATTGACCACGGGATGGGAAGCGGGAACAGAATGGCGGTTCCTTGAAAACAGGTTAAGTGTTGACTTTACATGGTATAAATCCAATACGACCAACCAATTGCTCAGGATACCTACACCCCCTGCTACAGGATTCGCTTCCCAATATATCAATGCGGGTAATATCCAGAATACAGGTGTCGAAGTAGTGCTTAATATAACTCCACTTAAACAGCCCAAAGGCCTAACCTGGGATATTGGTGTAAACTATGCCAGAAATACCAACAAGGTGATAAGCATACTGCCAGGTTCAGAACGGGTGGAAATAGATGGAGGTTACGCCGACTTTATGATTCCTGTGGTGAAAGTGGACGGGGCTTATGGAGATATATACGCATTTGGATGGAAGAAGAATGCCTCCGGGGAGTATGTCATTGATGCTAATGGCAGACCGGTAAGGACCGAGGAACGGATCAAGGTAGGCAATTACAATCCAAAATTTACACTGGGCGTCGACAATTCATTTTCTTATAAAAAGTTTGTTTTGAATTTCCTTGTAGACGGACGTTTTGGCGGGGAAATGGTATCTGCCAGCGACGCCGTCATGGCTGCGGATGGAACGCCTGCATATACAACGTCTCACCGGGAGCCGGATAGCTGGATATTACCAGGTGTACACGATGACGGTTCCAAAAACACTACACCGATCAATGCCGAGGCCTTCTGGACAACCGTATCGGGGGGAAGAAACGCCTGGTCTGAGGAATTCATCTATGATGCAACCAATGTGCGGCTAAGAGAGTTTGCTATAGGGTATAAATTCACCAGATCACCCTTTGCATTTATTAAAGAGGGCAAAATCTCTCTTGTAGCGAGGAACGTGTTCTTTTTCTATAGGGGGTATGCAAAGGTAGACTTGCCGGGAATAGCCAAACGGAAAGCAAATTTTGATTCGGAAGTAAATCTCTATAACAGCAACATGCAGGGACTTGAATATGGCACCCTGCCTCCAACCCGCAGTATTGGCATTAATTTAAAGTTATCCTTATAAAATAATTGATTATGAAAATGCTCTCAAATAGAATCCTGAAACCAGCTTCCGGCCTGGTTATTCTATGCCTGATAATTATGGCTTCAGGGTGTACAAAAAAATTCGATGATTACAATACGGACCCTACTAAACTATTAGACCTGACCCCAACAGAATTTCCCCGTCTTTTTGCCAGGGCACAGTCTGCGTCCACTTGGGTTAACTGGCGTTACCAGTACGGCCAGAACTGGTTCGCTGACCTGTATTCGCAATATTTCTATATCACGGAAACGTATATTCCAAATGATCGGTATATATACTCCAGCAGCGATCTTGAGATAACATGGAAAGTTATTTATACAGAAGTGGTGCCTCAATTGAGGACCTTGCTGGAGCAAACAGACCCGGCCTCCCCGGAAAATGCGCTGGCAAAGATCTGGTGGGTATGGACCTTCCACCGGAATACGGACTATTTTGGGCCAATACCTTATTCTGCAGCCGGAGACCGCGGAAGCGGCGTTCCATATGATTCACAGGAAAATATATACAATGATTTCTTTACCAAACTGCAGGAATCGGAAGCAATATTAAAAGCGACTTCAGGGAAGACGCCTTACGGAGTATTTGACCGGGTTTACCAGGGAGATGTCAGCAAGTGGATAAAATTTGCCAATACTTTACGTTTGAGACTGGCCCTTCGTATCTCTAAAGTGAATCCGGGCAAGGCCAAAACGGAAGCTGAAGCAGCCCTGGCAGGTGGGGTAATGACGAATATTGCCGATGATGCCTGGATGGTAAAAACGCCGGTTCCGGGAGATGATTATGGTGGCGTATCTTCTATCGCCGTATGGAATGAGTTCCGGATGAGCGCGTCCATGGAATCGGTGTTAAAAGGATACAACGACCCCAGGATCGGTATCTACTTCCAGAAGGCCACAGCAACTAATGGATATGATGGGGGAAGAAATGGGATGTTTGCTTCCGAACAATTAATAGACATGAATAAAGCAGACTATAATTCTAATGTTGGGGCACGTTGGGTTAGCGGCAGCGGCCAGGATTGGAAAAGCGTGGCTGCCCCACAGAATATCCTGCATACCGCGGAAGCCTTTTTTCTCCGTGCAGAAGGTGCGCTGAATGGATGGAGTATGGGTGGTACTGCGGAGCAGTTGTACAACCAGGGTATTGCAGCATCCATGAATCAATGGGGGATCACTGATGCGGCAGCGATTACTGCTTATATCAATAGCTCTGCCGTTCCGATATCACCGGGAGATTATTTCAACTCCCCCCCGATGAACGATTATCCAATAAAATGGAGCAGCGATCCGGCTATGCAACGCAAGCAACTGGCACAGCAGAAATGGCTTGCCCTGTATCCCGACGGAATGGAAGCATGGTCCGACTTGAGAAGAGCAGGAGTTCAGCAGCTCTACCCGGTACTCCATTCGGACAATTCAGCTATACCGCAAGGAAAATTTATCCGGAGGCTGCCATTTCTTGATTTGGAGGTGCAGACCAATAAAGCTGAGGTAGAAGCCGGCAAAGCGTTGCTTGGGGGGCCCGATGCACCCTTGACACCATTGTGGTGGGACAAAAATTAACCACTTCAATCCACCCTGGGGGATGAGCGGGAATAACTACCGCCCTTTAGAGATAATTCAAAGGGCGCTTTTTCTAAAGCGTCTGTATGATAAATTCAGTTATTGTCTGAGCTCACCTCCATTGCAGAATAAATTCTGGGGATTTAATCTGTTGATAATTTTCTGCGAAGAAAATATTCAATGTCTGATTGTATGCCGGAAATATCATTTTTGTTTTTTATTGGTAAATAGATATTACCGCCTAAATCAGCAGGCATTTTTGCGCCCTCTTCGCGTATTATTAAAACCGATTCTTTGCCTTTAGCCTTAATAAAATATCCGGCCTCAAAAATGACATTGTCCCGGGGAGATGCCTGTTGTTCATTATTTGTTAACGGATCATCGGCAGTAAATAGAAAAATTCCACATTGACATGTTTGGGAAGCGATCTCAATTTCTTCCAAAATAGTTCCACCCTGCATAAAACTGGTCCGGTATTCTTTGACCTTTAAATTTAATCTTCCGGTTAAGAATGCTATAAGTGAATTGGCAGAATCTCTCGCCAATCCTGAATAGCCAAGGAAAACCTGGTACCTGTTATTTACGGTCTGTTTCCAGGAGTCAAATCTGTCAGTAAAGGTTTCATCATTATTGAACCAGCTATTGTCTGCATCAGGTGGAATGCTAGTGAAAACCGATCCACCTCCGTTAAAGAAAATACCCCGTTCTTCCATCCCTTCTTCAAAAAGAATTAGCAGTGGTATTTTTAACGAGGTAGCTAAGGCACCCTCATAATGATTATATTCAGTAGGAATTCCGGTCGAACCTTCCTTAGTCTGTTTTGACCAGCGCGAAAGCCCCAGTATCACGGCACCATCGCATTTTTTCAAAATTTCATTTACTGAGTCGAAGTTCCAGGGTGTAGACTTTACGAGCCCGGCTTCCAGGAAAATCTGCGGCTCAAAACCTGCATTTCTTATCTTCTTTATGATCTCGTCTTTAATTCTTTTCTGAGGAGAATCTTTTTCCAACTTGTAAATGCAACTGACAAATATTCTGGGTTTATAATTCATATATCAATTTTTTATAGCATTTAAAAAAACAATATAATAATTTTATTTAGAAATTAAAATCAATATCATTAAAAAACAATAAATAATAATTGTAATTGGGGTCTCCTTACGTTTTTAACCCGGAAACAAATCTTGCGTATTTTATCCTGGTGGATGTTGATCCAATAAGGTCAGTTCAATACTGGAAATAATTGGTCAATCTACGGCGCTTTATATTTAAGGAAATTATTGATCGTAAGATTGTGATCTTTGCTATTTAGATATTGTCAAATCAAATATCGTCTTTTGCAAATAGTACTCAAAAAATTTTATCAGCATGAAACAAAAATTCCTGGTGTCTCTCGTATTGAGTCTTTTCTCCCTTGCCTTGCATAACAGGGTTCATGCTCAATCAGACACGCTGCCTCCCATGGTCCAAATCCCGAACACCCGCTTATTGAGATTAAATTCTTCTATTGTGGGCCAGGAATACCAGCTTTATATCAACCTTCCGGCAAACTATCTCCGGGATACCGGGAAAGTTTATCCCGTAGTTTATCTTCTGGATGGTCAATACGATTTCCCCTTCCTTACCGGTGTTTACGGCGGTCAATATTATGATGGTTTTCTCCCGGAGTTCATCACCGTCGGTATTACATGGGGCGGAAAAGATCCCAACGCCGGCTTTCTCAGGGGAAGGGATTTTACGCCAACACATATAGCTGAAATGCCTCAATCGGGCGGCGGCCCGAAATTTTTAGAATTTATAAAAAAAGAGCTAATCCCTTTTATTAGTTACAGGTACCGGGTTACAGACGACCGCACCCTGATAGGGAGTTCCCTGGGTGGATTATTTACCTTATATACGCTTTTTAATGATCCATCCTTGTTCCATCGTTATGTGCTGACAAGTCCTTCCTTGTCCTGGGATAAATCGATGCTTCGTGAATCCGAAAAAAAATATGAAGAGAATGGCTCCTCCACGCCTGTCCGGCTTTTTATGGGAATAGGGGCACTGGAGCCAAACCTCACTGAATTTCAACAATTCGTGGAGCGCTTAAAAGAGAAGAAGGTTAAAGGCCTGGAATTCCATACCCTGATCATGGAAAATACAGGGCATTCCGGTAGTAAGCCTGAAGGATTTGCCAGGGGGCTGCAGTCAGTATTTGAACGGTCCTCTTTACAACTCCCTCCTGCCATCTTAGATCGGTATGCAGGTAAGTACCAAATCGGAACGGATACGGTTCTCCTGGCGAAAGAAGGAGGGAAACTCATAGCATGGGCTCCTGGTAATACGAAAATTGTCTTCGAGGCAGAGACGGAAAATGACTTCTACGTAAAAGGGATATTTATCAAAGTTCACTTTAAGACGGATGATAAAGGAAAAGTAACCGGTTTTCAACTCGAGCAATTTGAAGGAGGGGTGTTTGCAAAAAAAGTCAATTAAGCTTCCTGTCATTCAATCAAAGGCAATATGTTGGATGTAAACAATTTTATAACCTTAAAGAGATATTTAGCCGAAAGAAAAATTGTTCGCTCAGCGTCATCGGTTTTCATTGAACCATTGCCGGGAGGAATTTCCAACTCGGTATTGAGGATCATATCCGATAGTGGCCTGTTTGTGCTGAAACAAGCAATGCCTAAACTTAGGGTAAGTACGGAATGGATTTCGGATATCGAACGGAGTAATACAGAAAAAAATGCATTAAAATTTCTTGCAGGCATCATCCCGGGTTATGTGCCTGAGCTGGTTTATGAGGATGAAGATAACTACCTGTTTATTATGACCTGCATCCCGGAACCGGCTGTCACCTGGAAATCTTTGCTGATGAAGCAGGAATGTAATGAAGGGATTGGGAGAAAAGTAGGGCAGATACTGGGAACTATTCATCAGGCTACCCATAATTCGCAGGAAGCAAAGGAACTTTTTTATGATAAAAAATTTTTTTACCAGTTGAGGATTGAACCCTTTTTTGAATTTCTGAAAATAAAACACCCCGGTTTAAAAAAGGATATTGATCAGCATATTGCAGTTTGTTTAAATAGGGAGGATTCCCTTGTGATTGGCGATTATAGTCCAAAGAACATTCTGGTACATGGTGAAGATGTTTCAGTAATAGACTTTGAAGTGGCCCATTATGGCGACGCCTCCTTTGACCTGGGATTCTTAACTACTCACCTGCTATTAAAAAGTTTAAGGGCTCAGGAAAACAGCAATAGGCATTATAATGTTTTCCGGCAGGTGATCGATAGCTATTTCTCCCGCATACATTATACGAAGCGGTGTGATTTAGAACTATTGGCAGTACGGCAGCTTGCATGGCTATTACTTGCAAGAGTCGATGGAAAGTCCCCGGCCGAATATGTTACGGAAGAAAGGGAAAAGCAGTTTATCCGTTTTATCAGCAATGAAATATTGAGTAGCAACATGAAAACGTACCGGGAAGTAATAGAATTTCTCAAATTGAAAATGAATTAATAACAATGAAGATCGAATTAATTTGGAGCAGACAGGTATTTGATTCCCGGGGAAACCCGACCATAGAGGTAGATGTTCAACTTGACTCTGGCGCAAAGGGTAGGGCGATCGTACCGTCGGGCGCTTCCACAGGAATCCATGAAGCCCTGGAATTAAGAGATAATGATCCCGGGAAGTTTCTTGGGAGATCAGTTTACCGGGCAGTTGATCACGTCAATACCATACTGAACCGGCAGTTGAAAGGATTCAACGCTTTTTATCAGCGTGAATTAGACCAGCGTATGATTAACCTTGACGGTACGGAAAATAAAAGCAACCTCGGCGCCAACGCCATTTTAGGAGTTTCCATTGCCACCGCGAAAGCGGCGGCGAATGGGCTTAATATTCCTCTGTATCGTTATCTCGGAGGAGCCGATGCACATATGCTGCCCATGCCCATGATTCAAATGATCGGCGGCGGAATGCATGCTGACAATGTGATCGAGGTCCAGGATTTTTTGATCATCCCTGTCGGGGCAAAAAGCTTTTCTCACGCGATGGAGATTGCTTTTAATGTCTATAATTCCACCAGGAAGGTTTTCCAAAGCCATCAAATGGTTATTGCAACTTCTGATGAGGGAGGATTCTGGCCACAGTTTGATTCCAATGAAAAAGCTTTATCATTTTTAACGGAAGGCATTGAAAAGGCTGGCTACATACCCATGAAAGACGTATCCATCGCACTTGATATTGCTTCCTCCCATTTTTATGCCGATGGGATCTATAAGCTGAGAACCGAACAGAAAGAACTGGCTTCAACACAATTTATTGACCTGCAGGAAAGTTGGTTAAAAAAATACCCGGTCATCTCCCTGGAAGATTCCTGTTCAGAAGATGATTGGGAGGGATGGATCCAACTTACCCACCGGCTGGGGGATAAGGTTCAATTGATCGGCGATGACTTATTTACAACAAATGTAAAGCGTATTGAAAAAGGAGTTGCCTGCAAAGCAGCCAACGCTGTTCTGATAAAAATGAATCAGATCGGTACTTTGACCGAAACACTGGATGCAATTGAGGTAACCCGTAAATCCGGGTACCGTCCGGTTATTTCCGCGCGTTCAGGAGAAACTGAAGATACTACCATGGTTGATCTTTGCATTGCCACCAATGCCGGTCAGATTAAAGTCGGTTCGATGGCAAGGAGTGAGCGACTGGTGAAATACAATGAACTGCTGAGAGTTGAAGAAGCACTTGGCAGCGGGGCTGGTTTCGCTAATCCATTTCAATAAGGCTCCCGCATCAGGTGCAGGTTTGCCTTCCGGAGCCTCCTTTGCACTATCTTAATTGGACATCAACGTTTTTATTATTTATTGCTCTTGCTGGTGTTACCGTTATGAAATGAAAAGAGTGAAGCAATCCATGTTAGCCGCTGTTTGGTGTTACCCCAGGCGCAGGAATGAGGCCTGGGCATTGCGGCGGAGCCTTCCTGTGCCAGGTTATTACTACTATTGTATTACTAAAGTGTAGTAAAGACGTAGAGAGTTTGCAATCCTTTCAGGCGTAGAAGTTGATTGTTAGATATTGCACTATCTTAATTGGACATCAACATT
>JBDTWP010000198.1:0-11986 GCA_040006615.1 Ferruginibacter sp. | reverse complement strand
AAACCTAAAAATACCAGGGAAAGAACATGTGCAAATAATAAAACAGACTTCTTCATACCCTAAATTTATGACCGAAATATAATTATTACTGACATATATGAGATGATTTTTGAAATTCCTTTTCAATATTGATTATTTCTTATTTCTAATCCCTATCTTTGCAGCCCAAAAATAAGATTTAAATGGCAAACCATTCAGCTACCAGGAAAGATGTGCGTCAGAGCAATAAACGAAACGAACGTAACCGTTATTATGGAAAGACAACCCGGAATGCGATACGCGACATTAAAGTAATTGAAGATAAATCAGGTGCCACTGAAAAGCTGCCGATTGTTGCATCGATGATTGACAAATTAGCAAAGCGTGGTACGATCCACAAAAACAAAGCGGCTAATCTAAAAAGCAAGCTGGCTAAAAGGATTAATGCATTGGCGAATTAACCTTCCTTTCGCACATAATATCAGTACCCGCCAGGTGACATCCTGCCGGGTTTTTTTTTGATAAAATAGTGCAGGTTTATGCAATGGATTTGTAAATTTGTTGGTCCAACATGAACAATATTCCATGCACCAGGCGTATAGATATATTATTTTCCCCTTTCTTTTTGCGATTAAAAGTCTTCAGATTACCGCCCAGGGTTCAGAGACATTTTCCAATATTCCGGCTGCCGAAAGCAACTATGCAACCCGAACCTGGAAAGGCGACAACGCTTCATTAACCTGGAGTGCTTCGGATGCCCGTACGGACCAGGTGATGAATAGGAAAGCAATAGTTAGCAGTTTGTTCATCACAGATTTTGCGGGAAGAACAATATCGATACAAAACATTAATACAACAGAAAATAATGTTCCGGTAAATGTGCGTCAATTACCTTTAGGCAGGTATTTTGTTACAATCAAAAATAAGGATGAATTTATTAATCAATCATTTGTGATTATCAGGTAAAACTATTATTCGCGCCCGGTCGACAGCCCGGTAAAGTCATTCCCGCAAGGCGTTTAGCCGCGCGGGCATTGAAGAATTAAACGGGTCCTTCTCTTAAAACATACACAATGGTATATATTTGTTTTAGCTAAAGTAACCCGCATGAGTAACGATGTTTATAAGATCCCTATCCGGTATCGCAAGATGGAGAACCTGCATATTGTATTCTGGTTGTTTAAAGATATAAGCTGGTGTATGATCTGGCGGCCATTGGGTATTGCGATGATTTTCCCTACACTTATCATTGCCATTATTATTACGTTGCGTACAAGGCAATATATGAGTGAAGTGTGCCATAATATTGCCATCGTGGTATGGATAACTGCCAACTCCTACTGGATGGTCAGCGAATTTTTGCATTTTGATGGCTGGACATTGTTTGGCGAATACACTTACAAACATTTAGCCATTATCCCATTTGCAATGGGCATTCTTGTACTTGGGTATTATTATTTGTGGTGGCGACTGAGGCATAAGGAGGCGGTGGAGACAATGTGAGAAGATGACTGACGGTTTCTTAATAGAGATGACATCTTTTGAAAAGATGTCAACTCTCAGTATGGTTTCAAATATTTTTCATATTGCTTTAAAAATAAAGTCTGTTCACATCTGTTTTAAAAAGTAGTTCTTTATTATTTGTACGATTGTATACATGAAATACTCCCCCATCGTAAAAATTGGCTAAGTAATCTTTTTTCATTGATTCATTTTTTAAGGGAATATACAGATGACATCTTTTGAAAAGATGTCATCTGTATATTCCAGGTTAACAAAATAGGCAATTTAAAATTTGATACATAGTACTATTTTTTAATTTGTTCTAAAGATGTCTACTGCAAATTGTAAATTTTCTCTGTGTATATTTGCTCCCGCGTAAATAAAAGTTACTTAGTAGTATAAGTTTTCAACTGCCAGCGACAAAAAACTATTAACAATAAACTGAATTTCATGTACCGATCTCATACCTGCGGCGAATTAAGCATTGCCGATGTAAAAAAAGAAGTCACCCTTAGCGGATGGGTGCAAACTATTCGAAAATTTGGCAGTATCACGTTTGTGGATATCCGTGACCGCTATGGCATCACGCAACTATTATTTTCGGAGGCCCTGAATGCGGAACTTGATGCCAATCCTTTGGGAAGAGAATTTGTATTGCAGGTAAAAGGCATAGTAAATGAACGCAGTAATAAGAATGCGAATCTACCGACGGGTGAAATTGAGATTGCCATTACCGAATTTACTATATTGAATAAATCCGCAGTGCCACCATTTTCTATTCAGGACGATACCGATGGCGGTGATGAACTGAGAATGAAGTACCGGTTCCTTGACCTGCGCAGAAATGTGGTAAAGAAGAATTTAGAACTGCGTTATGCAGTTGGTCGTTCTACCAGGAATTATTTGCACGAAAATAATTTCATGGATATTGAAACACCCTTCCTGATCAAATCAACGCCGGAGGGTGCCAGGGATTTTGTAGTACCCAGCAGAATGAATGCGGGGCAATTCTATGCCTTGCCCCAAAGCCCCCAAACATTTAAGCAATTACTGATGGTAAGTGGATTTGACCGTTATTACCAGATTGTAAAATGTTTCCGCGATGAGGACCTGCGTGCCGACCGCCAGCCCGAGTTTACACAGATTGATTGTGAAATGAGTTTTGTAGAACAGGAAGATATTTTGAATATGTTTGAAGGCCTGATAAAACGCATTTTTAAGGATGTAAAAAATATCGACTACAGCGATAAAGTTGAACGTATGACCTGGGAAGAGGCCATGTGGACCTATGGAAATGATAAACCCGATATAAGGTTTGATATTAAGCTCACCAACCTGAAATTTCCTTCCCATGCTTTTCCTCAACAACCTTCCCTGGCAGCCTTAATAAATGGTGCTTCTTTTGGTGTGTTTGATGATGCCGAAACCGTATTGGCTATTGCGGTACCGGGTTGCAGCGAGTACACCCGAAAGCAAACGGATGAATTAACGGACTGGGTAAGGCGGCCACAGATTGGAATGAAAGGCCTGGTATTTATAAAATGCAATGCTGATGGAACTTACAAGAGCAGTGTTGATAAATTTTACGGCCCTGAAAAATTAAAGGCGATCGCCGATGCAGCCAATGCAAAAGCGGGTGGGCTGGTTTTGATATTAGCCGGTGCGGAGGAAAAGACCAGGAAGGCGACGAGCGATCTTCGCATGTACATGGGAGAAAGGTTGGGCTTGCGCAGGCCTGATGATTTTAAATTATTATGGGTGCTGGATTTCCCCTTGTTTGAATATGCGGAAGATGAGAACAGATGGGTGGCAAGGCACCATCCCTTTACTTCGCCCAAGCCGGATCATATTGATATCATGATCGATAATAATCCGGTGATAGAAAATGCCTCTGAATACCTGGCCCATCCCTATGCCGGCATAAAAGCCAACGCATACGATATGGTTTTGAATGGCAATGAAATCGGCGGTGGCTCTATCCGGATTTTTCAGCGGGCGCTACAGGAAAAAATGTTTGAGGCCTTAGGAATGGGTGCTTCTGAGCAACAACATAAATTCGGTTTCTTACTGGGTGCATTTGAATATGGCGCGCCACCTCATGGCGGACTGGCTTTTGGTTTTGACCGGCTATGCGCAATACTTGGTGGCAGCGAAAGCATCCGTGATTTTATCGCCTTCCCAAAGAACAACAGTGGTAGGGATGTGATGCTGGACGCGCCTTCTACAATCGATGCCAAACAGTTTGAGGAGTTGCAGATAAAACTGGATTTGAAATAAAGTGTCTCCGGTTTATTGATAGGTATTACTATTAATTATCGCCGCCATTTTGCAATAGCATATTTGGACCTGTACTACTCTATACAAGATTTGCAAAATGCAGGAATAAAAACATAATGCTAAAAACGAGGCATCAGAAATTTTGAAATTGACTGATACCTCAATTCTTCTGAATAATTCATTTTAGAAACTTTAATATATTTTCAATATTAAGCCCTATTTTTTTGCCTGCTTTCAGGCCCCTTTCGCAGGAAATACGGTAATGAATACCGGCATATAACCCCGAAACACTGATTTCATTTTCCATATCATCAAAAGTATTATAAAACCGTGGTCTCATATCCAGGTAATCGTAGGTACGATTGGTAAAATAACAATTGGCACCAAATATACCGGCCATTATAGTTGAAAAGGCAGCACCAACCGTAGAATGCTCTGAAGTATATTCCGGGAATGCCGGCGTAGAGATTAAAGGCAACCATGATGATCGGTTCATTGTACCTGTTATAAAGGTGATGGGCCTTTCTAAATTGTATTGATATTTCACCCGCCAACATCCTTTTCCTGCCTCTACACAGGCAATACCTGCTTTGGCATAGGTAATTGCGGCAATATCGAGCATAGATCCTTTTTGCTGCAATACCTGCATTAAGATCGAAAGGTAATGTCCATCACCATACCCGGGATTATCACGATAGTATAATGCTATTTCTTTTTGCTCAGTTGAAAGGTTTTGAGAGATATCATATACTTCCCTTACCATTTTATAATAATCTGAGGAAAGATGGGTAGAATATGCAGGTGGAGGCGCCGGAACAGTTCCATCCAGGCTACCGGGTACCATTAGCCGGTTACTACCCCAGTTTGGTAACGTTGCCGGAGCAAATGCAGGAAGAGTAGGAACCCAAAGACCCGGGCCGGAGGGTGACTCATAAAGAGGATAAACATCAGCGGCACCATCAGTTTTGGACCAATCAAAAATTAATTGTGCTACTGCTTTCCCAAAGACGACGGAACGTTGAAACACTTCAGCCGATACTTCATTTTGGTAGGTACTGTTCAATGCATTTTCTAATGAATCCATCGACATTTTATTGGCAATCGAAGTATTGGGGAAAAAATTACGGTTCATGTATGCCAGGGCTGTATTGGCACAGGTTGGCCAATGACAGGCAAAACCTGGGGTTATTGGCTGCATTCCTTGCATGGAAGGCATTGGCTGCGTGGCGGGTAAAGACGGCATGGCTGGCATGCTGCTGAGTTGTCCTGAAAGTGTACGATAAGCAGGCATGCCCGGCAATACCGATTCATACAGGGCAATACCACAATAACCAAAATAGCGACCTGGCATTAATCCGCCAAGTGGAGTAGCATTCGTACGGATTAAACGTAATTGCATATCCATCCATTTAATTGCGACATCGGAGGGATAGTCATATGTTTGTTTCAGCTGTTCATTATGATCCTTAACCTGAAACCAGTCATCTTTTTTGCAGCCGGATATTGTAAAGGTGGCGATGCTTAGCATCAGCAAATATTTTTTTGCTAAATAATTATTTAAATATTTCATAGCGAAAAAGTTTTATTTGCAAATAATCAGAGTAATCTTGAAATGATTAGTAACAAGTCAAAGGTCTTCCATACGCAAAACCAAATCAACTACATAAAGATGGAGGGGTGGAAAGCAATTACATGTTTTTTGCCTTTGAAACTGCATGATTATGCAGGCATCTTTGATATTTTGTAATTATTAACCTTGTTCAGGAAATCGAAGTATTGTTTCAGGGGAATTGAACTTGCCAAATCCGTCAAAGTGTCTAAGGTTTTTCCATTCACAAAGCCAAATCAACTGCATAAGAAGGGTGGTGGGGAAAGCAATTGCATGTTTATTACCCACGAACCTGCATATTTATGCAGGTTGCCCAGTTGCTTTGTAATGATTAACTTTAATCATTAAGAGCAGTTTTTGTCAAATTTTTTATTCATAGAAAAACTTTTCACACCAATGCGGTTAATGAACCGGATTTGCATTATTGTATTGATTTTACTACAATTAACCAGCAAAGCACAACCCGGAGAAAGCCTACAGGTTAATCATTTCAGTAAAGAGCATGGACTGCCACTATTCACGTATAAAAGCATTCTGCAGGACAAGAAAGGATATATATGGTTTGGAACAGACTGGCACGGTTTAGTAAAATATGATGGTTACTCCTTTAAATATTTTAACCAAGACCCTTTCAATTTGAATTCACTGGGCAGTCCCAATACAAGGGGCTTGTGTAACGACATCAACGGAAATATCTGGATTACTGGTGGAGGGGGTGTAAGCAAATACGATCCACATAAGGAAAATTTTATTCCCTATTGGTATGACTGGTATGGCCCTCAACATAAATTAGAAATATCACATCAGTCTGAATATATAGCGGCACTACCTACTGCCGAAATCAATTATGTAACAGGCGATGAAGAGGGAAGAGTCTGGATAGGAACAGGCAAGGGTTTGTGTATTCTTGATTCTCCCTCTGCAAAAATTGTGAACCTTTCGGATATTATTTCCCCAGATACGCTTTGCAACCCCTGGATTAACTGTCTTATGCTTGATCATACAGGATTGCTATGGATAGGAACAGGAAATGGAATAAATATTTATGACAGGGTCAATAAAAAAATAAAATTATTTGATCCGCCAGATAAAAATTATGCAGCGATAAACAAAGAGGTTGTTTGTATACTGGAAGATCACTCGGGTAATATCTGGGCCGGTTTATCGGGCCAGCTGATTTACCGGTACGATCCTTCAACGGGTGGTTCAAAGATTTACCGGCATTCAGCTGCAGACAAGAATTCCCTGCCCCCCGATCAGGTTACATCATTAATGGAAGATAGCCACCATACGATCTGGGTAGGTATGTCCGGAGGCATTAGCATTTACCAGCCTGGCACAGACAATTTCAAATCTTACCGCAATTATTCAAATGATAAAAATTCTTTAAATACAAACGAGGTTAAAAATCTTTTTGAAGACCGCAGCGGTGCATTGTGGTTTGCACTTGGCGGAAAAGGAATAGAGAAATATTATCAAACACAAAAGAAGTTTGTATTTTATCCCTACCGCGATAAAGATCAGGCCTCGCATAAGCCAACAGAAATCTATAAATTCCACAACGGAAAAATTTACATGACAACATTCGGATCGGGAGTACAGGAATTAAATCCTGCTACAGGAATTTTCAAATCTTACAAGTCTTTTCCCGAAGGTGAACTGACTGCACTAAACTATTACTTTGGAGCCTTTGAATCATCGGATGGAAATCTCTGGCTAGTGGGGATGCATGAAGGCTTACATCAACTTGACCGAAAAACGGGAAAATTTACCACCATTTATTCAAAACAGGGAGATGTATCTACTTGTATGGCAGAAGACCTTGATAAGAGATTATGGATTGGAACTAATTTTGGATTAAGGTGCTATGACCTGAAGACCAAAACATATTCAACGGCTGAAAAATTATTTCCCTCCACACCCGAACTGGAGTTTGCTTTCGGTTATGGGGATTTGTATTGTGATAAGGATGGAATATTGTGGATAGGTGGATTGGGCGGACTAGTCGTGTTAAACACTAAAACCGGCAAGGCAAAAAGTTTTGTACAGGATCCCGAGAATCACAATTCTCTTAGCTGCAATATAATTGATTGTTTCTACGATGATGGAAAGGGACATGTCTGGATTGGTACCAACTGGGGTCTGAACAGGTTTGATAAAAAGACAGAACAATTTGTTTGGTATACAGTAAAAGATGGACTTCCGGATAATAATATAACAGGGATAGTTGCAGATGAAAATGGTAATTTGTGGTTGAGTACAGAGAAAGGCATTTGTATATTCACCCCGCCCTCTTCTGAAAATAAAAAAGCAGTTTGCCGGAATTATGATATGAGTGACGGGCTACCCAGCCGGGGATTTGCCCATTCCGTAAAAGGTAGCGACGGAACTCTATATTTCCTTTGCAATGTTGGAATTGTTGCCTTTAAACCGGGTGAGTTAAAGGATAATACATATATTCCTCCTGTATTGATCACTGACTTCAGCGTCCATAATAAACCAGTTGTACCCAATGATTCAACCGGAATTCTTACACTTCCTGCTGATGAAACAAAAGAGATAAAACTTTCATACCTGCAAAATGATTTCTCCTTCTCGTTTACAGCCCTGAGTTATATTCATCCGGAAAAAAATCAATATGCTTACAAACTTGAGAACTTTGATAAGGAATGGACGTACACGGATGCAACAAAAAGATTTGCCACTTACACTAACATTGATCCCGGCGAATACATTTTCAGGGTAAAAGCAAGCAACAATGATGGTGTATGGAATGAAACAGGTACTTCTATCAAACTGATCATCACCCCACCCTTTTGGCAAACCTGGTGGTTTACGCTGCTTTGTTTTTTAGCAGGGGCGATGATATTGTATGCGATCATTTACAACCGCATGCAGAAGATAAGAGACATCCGTCGTATCAGGAATAGAATTGCAGGCGATCTGCATGATGATCTTGGCGCAACACTCAGCAGCATCTCCATCATGAGTGAATTAGTAAATCAGCAGGTAAAAGATCAATCACCCCAGGTAAGTTCACTACTCGAAAAAATCGGGAACAGTTCACGCCAGATGATTGAATCGGTGAATGATATGGTATGGGCGATCAATCCGCAAAACGACAGCTTTGAAAACATCATCAAACGCATGCGCACATTTGCTGCTGAAATTCTCGCTGCAAAAGATATCGCCTTTCATTTCGATTTTGACAAAAACCTCATCCAGTCAAAATTAAAAATGGAGATGCGCCGGAATTTTTATCTCATCTTCAAGGAGGCGGTGAACAATATTGCAAAGTATTCCGGCGCGGCTAATGCTTTTGTGATGATCTGGAACCGGGATACCAACCTTAAGATGACGATCCGTGATGATGGAAATGGTTTTGAATTGAATACGGCAAAAGCAGGAAACGGCTTAATCAACATGAAACAGAGGGCTGAAATAATGAAAGCAAGTTTCAATCTCGAATCAATTCCCGGCAAAGGAACCACTATTGAACTTGAATTCAAAAATGAATAATTATGGACATCCGTGTGGTGATCTTTGAAGATAATCTACTGCTGCGTGAAAGCTTATACCAGTTGATCAATGGTACGGATGGATTGATCTGTGCGGGTACTTTTGCCAATTGTGATAATATAATTTCCAATTTAAAGAAGACAGCCACCCAGGTAGTGCTGATGGACATCCAGATGCCGGGCATGAATGGAGTTGAAGGGGTGAAGCTTATTAAAGAACATTTTCCGGGAATAAAAATCATCATGCAGACCGTAGTTGAGGATGATGAAAAAATTTTTGCTTCCATCTGCAATGGAGCATCGGGTTATTTGCTGAAGAATACTGCTCCCGCCAGGCTTTTGCAATCAATAGTTGAAGTGAATGAAGGCGGCGCTCCAATGACCCCGGCAATTGCGCAAAAGGTGTTGGAGAAATTTCGCAGGCAGAACACTGTAACATCCACAGAATTGAATGATCTTTCTAACCGGGAAAAAGAGATCCTGGAGTGCCTGGTGGAAGGGATGAGTTATAAAATGATTTCCACCGAATGTAAAATAAGTATTGATACGGTGAGGTTTCATATCCGGAATATTTATGATAAGCTTCATGTCAATTCAAAATCTGAAGCGGTGGCAAAAGCACTCAGAAGAAATTGATTTGCCAGAAATAAACATAAGAAAAACGTTATATTAGTATTCAGATTTCTCAAAGTTTATGAGAACTTTTATCTATATTTTCCTGGTGCTCTTCCCCGGTTTTGTTATTGGCAACAATCAAAACAATGACTATGGAAGTATAAGAGGTTTTGTATCCACTTCTGACGGATATCCCGCTGTTTACGTGAGCGTTCTGATTAAAAATACAGGGAAGGGGATCATTACCGGTGACAATGGAAATTTTGAGTTCAAAAAAATAAAGCCCGGTACTTATATGGTTCGGTTTTCAATGTTGGAACACACTTATTTTGATACTACCATTGAAGTCACCCAAAATGAGACAATCTTTCTAAAAATACAACTCAGAAGCACTGTTGCCGAATTGAAAAAAGTAATTGTAGCGGCAAATTTTTCTCCAAATTATGTAGCTACAAAACCCTCCGAATCACTGCGTTTGGATGTACCCCTAATTGAAGTGCCGCAAAATATTACCGTCATCCCGCATCAGCTACTTTCCGACCAGGGCCTGGTATCTATGAGTGAAGCTATACGAAATGTAAGCGGGGTTACAAAATTTTATGGCGTTATGAATGATTATTCATTGATCATTCGTGGATTCTGGGCATCTGTAAATGTATTCCGTAATGGTGTAGGCGGCTATTGGTGGAACCAGCAGGAAGATGCCGCCATGCTGGAGAAAATAGAATTTGTAAAAGGCCCGGCAGGTTTTATGTTCAGCATGGCAGAACCCGGGGGTATTGTAAATAATGTGACCAAACAACCAACCCGGGACCGCATAGCAACTGTAGAGGAGGGCTTCGGAAGTTTTAACCTTTTGCGGCTTTCTACTGATCTTGGAGGCGCATTAAGTAAGTCGGGCAAGCTTTGTTATCGCTTTAATGCAGGGGTGCATAAACAGGATAGAGCTTTTCAATTTGGCAAGGCAGCCAGGTATTTTATATGTGCGGCCCTAAGGTATGAACCCAATAAAAAAACAGCTATAACTGCAGAATTTAACTATATGTATGGAAAAACTTCGGGCAATAATGACGGGTTGCCTGCTTTGAACGGCAAGATGTTTCAATTACCTGGAAATTTTGCTATTGCCGGTCCAGGCTCGACAGGTGCGATTATTGCTATTGATAACTATTATCGCTTAAAATTTAAACATGAATTTAATGATAACTGGAATTTAAATGTGCAGGTTGCCTCTGTGCATGGTCCCTGGGGTGGCTACTCTCTAAATAGCGATGGGAGTATTCCAGTTTCCAATGACACCCTTTACCGGGTTTCCTCTTACGATCATTATATCAATTATTCAAATCCTTCAGAGGCTTTTATGGATGGGAAGTTTCACACAGGCCGCAAGATTGAACACAAGGTTCTGTTGGGTGTTGATTATTATTATTATGGCTCAAAAGGGAGGCATGGCGATACATGGGGAGAGAAAAGATTAGGTATATATATTCCCAGCCCGGATTATTACGTCCCGCCCGATTCATTGAGGAATTTTGTAATCGGCTCACTGTTTGGCGGATCTGTTAAGAGGATTGGCCTGTATATGCAGGATCACATAAAAATTGCAGGGAAACTGGTTGTAACCCTTGCGGGCCGTCTCACACATGCCACCACCGATCAGCAAAACGACTGGACACCGGATGATCAAAAAAAAACCACTGATAATGTATTCACACCACGCGCAGGATTAACATGGCTTTTTGGGGATAATGCATCTGTTTATGCTTTGTACGATCAATGCTTCCTGCCACAAACAGGAAGAAACTATGATAACAAACTATTCAAACCGGTTACCGGTTTTAATATTGAGACGGGCCTGAAAAGTTATTTCTTTAACAAAAAACTGAATATAAATCTTTCGGTGTTCAATATTGTAAGGAATAACGGATTGACACCAGACCCCCTGCATATTAACTATTGGATTGAGACAGGCCAGGCCATAAGCAAAGGATTTGAAATTGATATGATGGGCTATATAACCCCGGCGCTTATTGTAAGTGCCAACTACGGATATTCTGACGCGACAATAACTAAAGACACTGACCCAAACATTGTAGGCGGCACGATCATTGGCATGGCCCCGCATCGCGGTAACCTCTGGTTGAATTACAAACTTCTGCATAGAAAATTGAAAGGCATGTCATTCGGTATGGGGTACCAGTATGGGGGCAAACGAAGAGCCAACAATATCTGGGATCCTGACAAGACAAAATTTTTACCTGGTTACAATTTGCTTGATGCAGCAGTAAGTTATCGCAATGAGCATTTCAATATCAGTTTTAATATTTACAATATCATCAACATCAATTATGCAACCACGGGCTTCTTTGACCAGTCAGGAGGCTGGAGATATACACCCGGCGAACCAATTAATTTCAGGTTGAGTTTTAGTGTAAACTTAATTCATCAAAAAAAAGAAAAATAGTGTCTGTTTATTGTGACCAAC
>JBDTWP010000197.1:0-12055 GCA_040006615.1 Ferruginibacter sp. | reverse complement strand
ACAACAGCAGATACAATTAATGGGTATCAATCCTTCCACAATTTCAGATGGAAAGTTGGTGTCTGTATTGGTAGTACGCAGCCCAATTAGTGGTGTGGTTAGCAATGTAATGGCAAAAACAGGCAGCTATGCAGATGTGGCCACCGCAATTGCAGAAATAGTGGACAACAGCCAGTTGCACCTTGATTTATTTGTGTATGAAAAAGATCTGCCAAAGCTGAAGAATAACCAGACTATTCATTTCACGGTTACCAATAATCCCGGTAAAGAATATGATGCACAAATATTTTCATTAGGCTCGTCTTTTGAGGGTGACAGTAAGGCGGTTACTGTTCATGCTATGGTAAAGGGGATCAAGACCGGGTTGATAGATGGCATGAACATTACAGCTAATATTAGCCTGGACAAAGCCACTTTTCCTGCAATACCAACCGAAGCGATTGTTAGCTACCAGGGACAGGATTTTATTTTTATCGTTGATTCTGTGGAAACAAAAAGTAATTCCACCATATTTAGAAGAGTACCCATTGCCAGGGGGACTACCGAAATAGGCTACAGTGAAATCACCTTGTTGAAAGATGATGTGCCTTCCGATGTAAAGATAGTGGTGAAGGGCGCATTTTTTGTATTGGCTAAAATGACCAATTCAGGAGAAAATGAACATTAATTTAAAATCATGACTCAGGTAGGTAAAACCAGGAGAAAACCAGGCTTAGAAATGGGGTAAATGAGGAGTAGGAAGGCAGTAGGTAGGGGTTAGGTAGGGGGTAGGTATTAATTAGGATCTGGTGAAAGTCTGGTTAAAATCTGGTGAAAGTCTGGTGAAAGTCTGGTGAAAGTCTGGTGAATATCCCGTGAATGTCTGGTGACATACTTGTATTGCTGGTATAATAATTTGATTAGTTTTTTGATTTTGCAAGTAAGTCCATTTCTTATTACAATATACGTAAAAAAAGCTGAAAATGGTATAGGATAAACACTTTTTTTATTTTGGCTTTAGGTTTTATACTTAAATGGCTGTGCCATAAATAGTTCAGAATTGATCAGCTACTTTGTCAACTTCAAATGAACATTTATTAAAAGAGAGAAGCCGGATAGAAATCCAGCTCCGTTTTTTTTATCCAATATCCTATGAAAAACCCATACAAAGTAAAGAATAGTATTTTTTAATTCTTTACACAATTTTGGAAATTTGTTACATAATTTACATATATCAGTTTGACAATTCATTTATTTGCTTCTTTTATCCTTAAAATCCATGGGTAAAAGAATACCGGTTGCGGGAGCAACCTGTATTTTTTTCGGCGGGGCCTTCACATTTCTTAGCCATTACTTTTTATTTCCATCGGTATCCAACTCAATAATTTCATAACCAAGCCTTTGCAGCCCGGGCAAGATCCTTGCTTTATCACCTACCAATAAAATATTCATCTTATCAGCAGTCAGCCATTTTTTTGCCATTTCATCAATGTCCTTTTTGGAGATTACCGATAATATTTTATTTTGTGTTTCTACAAAATTGGCAGGCAGATCGTAGGTGAGTATGCGTCCGATAAATCCGGCTTTCTGGCTGCCTGTTTCATAAAGCAATGCATCGCGTTGACCAACAGCACTTTTGGTGAATGCCAATTCTTCGGGGGTAATGCCCGAGGACGCGTATTTTTTTAATTCCTTTATGATTTCGATCAGTGCGCTATCTGTGGCGTCTGTCCTTATTCCTGAACTGAATTGGTAGCCGCCACTGTATTTATCAGCGGAAAATGAAGCACGTGCGCCATAGGTCCAACCCTTGTCTTCCCGCAGGTTTAAATTTAAGCGGCTGTTAAAACCTCCGCCAAAAGGAAAGTTCATCAGGCCTGCTTTGTAAAATTCGCCGGTAGCATCATATTTCAGGCCGGTTACATTTCCCACCCTGAATTCAGTTTGTGCGGCTTTGGGAACGTCAACGAGGTAGATCCTTGTCGTTGAAATAACAGGGGCAGCTCCCGGTTCCGGTAATTTGATTTTTTTATTGGGTAGCCTGTTCAAAAATGACAATTTGGGCAAAATTTCGTCCTTACTGATATCTCCAACTATTACCACCTTTGTTCCCTGTGATGTCAGATAGCTGTCATAATAATTTTGAACGTCTTCCAGGTGAATGTTTTTTATTGTGTATTCAGTTCCGTAATCACTCAGGCCTAAAATATTATTGCTTCCGTAATTGATGAATTGAATTAAACGACTTGCAATTGCCGCCGGCTGAACTTTTAATTGTTTAAGGCCTTCCAGCGCCTGTTTTTGCAGCCGGGTAAATGCATCTGCCGTGAAATTCGGGCTAAACATTCTTTCCTGCAGTAGTTCCAATGTTTTATTGATGTTTTTTTTCAGGCACTGAACGCTAAAGCTGATACCATCAAACTGTTCCGAAACATTGATACTACTTCCAAGCTTTTGAAGTTCAATCGCCATTTGTTCGGCTGAATAGGTTTTCGTGTCTTCATTTAACATATCCGCCGTAATATCTGCCAGCCCGATTTTGGAGGTATCTGCTGCCTGGGCCAGGTGTCCGCCGGGTATGGTTATTGAAATGGTAACAATGGGTAATTCACTTGTTAAAGCTCCAATCATTTTTATTCCGTTAGGCAAATCCTTTTTCCAAAAGGGGGGAACCTTTACAATGGGGTTGGGACCATTGCCCGGCATTTTATTTCTGTCAAAAAGATCTTTTGCCTTTGAATATTGCAAGCCATTGTATCCATAATCGGGTGCTGCATATTTTGTAGAATCAATAGCATAATTGTCAGGAGCGGCAGGTTTTGTTTGCTGGCCCTTTGTCAGGACACTGATCGTTACACTTGCTTTGTTTTTTATGTATTGGTTGTATACCCGCCAGACATCTTCTTTGGTTACTGAGCGGTACATGTCCAGCATTTTACCAATCATGTTGGGATTGCCAGTGAAGGTATTGAAAGCTGCCAGCTGACTGACCTTTCCTGCCACACTTTGCAGCCCATTGATATACTGGGATTCAATTCCTCCTTTGAATTTTTCAATGTCTTCGTCAGTTACCCCACGCTTTTCAAACACCAGCAGGGACTCCTTAAACAGGCTATCCATTGCTGCCAGCGAATGGCCCGGGTATGGTGTCAGTTGAAATGAGAGATCACCCGCCAGTTCATTGAAACGGCTGAACCCGCTTGCTGACAACGCTTTTTGTGGCTTTACCATTTGCTGGTATAGTATGGAAGTTTTACCCTGGCCCAGAATTTGAATAAGGCAGGAAAGGGCCCCCATATCTTTATCATAATTGGGCACTGTGGGAAAAGTCCTGGAAATGATTGGTAAACGGGCATAATTATCCGTAAAGGACGCATAACGGTCTGACTCAATTTTTACAATTGGCAATACTGTTTTTTCAACTGCGGGTCCTGCCGGTATATTTCCAAAATATTTATCTACTAATTTCACCACCTCAGCAGTTTTTACGTCACCCCCAATTGTAAGCGTGGCATTATTGGGGCCATACCAGCGCAGGAAGAATTTTTTCAGGTCATTCACATCCACCCTGTCGAGGTCCTCCAGGTAGCCGATGGTTAACCAGCTGTAAGGATGGCCGTAGGGATATAAATTTTTACTGGTAAATTCTCCTACCAGTCCATAAGGCCGGTTGTCGTAGTTTTGCCCTCTTTCATTTTTTACCGTACTTCGTTGCACTTCAAATTTCTTTTGGGTAACCGCATCCAGCAGAAAACCCATCCGGTCAGCTTCCAGCCAAAGCATTTTCTCCAATTGATTATTGGGCACCGTTTCAAAATAATTGGTACGGTCCAAATTGGTGCTGCCGTTTAACGTACCTCCAGCCGCTGTAACTATTTTAAAATGTTGTTCATCGGCCACATTATCACTTCCCTGGAACATCATGTGTTCAAAAAAATGAGCGAAGCCGCTTTTTTTGATCTCTTCCCTTGCGCTGCCCACATGGTAAGTAACATCCACATGCACGATAGGATCGCTGCCGTCTTCATGTACCACCAGTGTTAAGCCATTTGGGAAAACATATTTTTCATAAGGGATGACCAGTTCATTTCCTTTTTTTTCGATCTTTTCAACGAGCCGGGCCTGGCCAAAACCATTATTTATAGAAAGGCAGATTGCTCCGAAAGCAAAAATGTGTTTTCTCATGTATGAATTATATTAATTAAGTTCAAATAAAACGAAAATAATCTAATATCCGTAACCACCTGTCATATTCAGGAAAATCGAAACTTAATTTTTAACGGAAAGCGTCCGGATCAATATGTACTGAAGTTGAAAGAATAGAATGGCGAATTTATTGTTTATAGTTGCCAAAAGGATAATTTGTAGAAATAGCTCCGTTGAATCCTAAAAATAATCCCGTCAGTTTTTAGTTGACGGGATTATCTCGATTTAGGGTATCCAACCTTCGAAAGGCTGGATACCTTATGACAGAAGGGCACGATCCTTTCTCAATAAAATAATTTATTAAAAATCAAATGCAAGTTTTGCAAAAATTCGTCTCCCGTTAAAGCCCATTTGCACCGAATCCCATGGGCCGCCGGATTCATTATCCCCTGCCCAACCTTTTGCCAGTTGATTAACACCAAGATCAGGATGCACATTAAATAAATTATCAGCGCCAATAAAGAGGCTTAGGTTTTTGCATATTTTGTACGATAAAAATACATCCGTAATCATTTTTCCGTTAAAATTAAATGCTTCAGGCACCAAAACATTTCCATCAGCATCGGAAGGAACCTGGGGATTAATACCGGTTGAATTAGGATTTTCTGCAGTGCTGCTGCCAAATCCCAATAATTTTATTTTACCAAAATAAGTAAGATGAGTTCCAAAGCCCAATTTATTAATATTGTACTCCAGGCTTAAACTGAATTTAGCTTTCGGTGCCGATGCTAATAAGAAAGCCTCTTCCCTGTCGCTAAAAAATGTTTTACGGTTTATAGTATTGCTGTTTAAAGCAGCCGGAACATGAATGGCATCTATCTTCATGTGTTGTAAATTGCCGGCGAGCAAGGCTTTAAAACCCCTGTTGCCCCATTTTTTTGAGTAGTCAACAACAATATCTAACCCGTAATTGGTAGTATTAACAGCATTGTCGAAAAATTGGGCTGTTGATACGTCTATTGCAGCAAGCTGGGAAGTAAAAGCTGCCGGCAATGTATTGTCATCTTTACTGAATAAACCCGATAACACAATTCTGTCTTTTACTTTAACCATATAACCATCAACCGTAAAAGTCAGTTCTTTAACGGGTTTCCAGCTAAAGCCAATACTGGTATTAACTGATGTTTCTTCTTTTAAATCAGGGATGCCCGCAGCTTTTGTAATAGCATCGCCATTGCGGGCAATCCGCGACTGTACCAGTTGGCCACCACTAAACGAAGTGAGGGTATTACTAAAGTTAATTTGTTGCAGGGAGGGAGCTCTGAATCCGGAACTTACAGAGCCTCTTATATTAAAATTCGCGGCAAGTTTATAGCGGGTGGCGAATTTAAATGTGGCCACTGAACCAAAGTCAGAATAATTTTCGAAACGTACGGCAGCATCCAGTAGCCAGGCCCTGGTAGCATTTAATTCAGCATCTGCATATAAACTTATGTTGGAACGATTGGACGAAATTACATCAGAAGGGCTGAAACCAGGAAATCCCTGCGAACCAGGAGCCGGAGCTCTTAATTCATTAACATTTGGATATAATAAATCAGCAGTATGGAAACTTTTATAAGAAGCTTCTTCCCCTTTATAAATACCATACTTTTCGTAGCGGTACTCTGTGCCCAGGCCTAAATTAAGTCCTTCTGCAACAGATTTAAATGATTTGCTTAGATCGAGATTAAGGGTATTTTGTAAAAAATCAAAACCACCATCATCAAAATGGGTAGGGGTTTTTGCACCAATGGTGGAGGCGTTGAATGTTTTATCACCATAATAATGAAAATCGTTTCTGCCTAAAGTATTACTTAGATCCCAGGTCCAGGCATTTCCTGCCTTGCCCCTTACACCTACTGCAATGGATCCGTCTGCAATATGCGTCTGGATATGCGGGTTATAATAGATCTCGCCATCATCCGCTGTGCGCATAATACCGCCGTCAAATAAAAGGTTACCACCAGCATCAACCGGGAACCGCTCGGGCTTTGCACTCCAGTTCCTTGTATAAGCATAGGCATCGGAAGATTTATAATTATATCCTCCGAAAGAATAAAAAGTAGTGGAACCATTGGCGCATGCAGGTATTTCCATATTATACATGGCGCCGTAAGTTTTTACCGATCCGTCACCAAAGGCCCTCCGGCCGGTATTGAGATAGGGTAAGGCATTTTTATCTGTTTCCCAATTGGCTGTTTTTACCTGCCTGAAAGTTTTTGCCTGTGTTAGAAAGTCTAAAGAAAAATTGATAAAGCCACCATTTTTTCCAATTGCCAGCCCATTATTGGCGGATATTGTAAAAGTGCCACCATCAACAGGCTTACCTGAATAGTATTGTTTTGTTGCTCTTTGTGAATAGGAATTGAATTTTGAATCGTAATAACCACTCCAGCCGGTATTGAAGGACCAATGATTAATATCCTTTTTTAAAACAATATTAATTACGCCTGCCATTGCATCCGAGCCGTATTGTGCTGAAGCGCCGTCGCGTAAAATCTCAATTCTATCGACGGCGGCTTCAGGAAAGGAGTTTAGATCAGCACCTGAATTACCTCTTCCTCTTGTACCAAATAATGCCACAAAAGCGGTCTGGTGACGTCTTTTCCCATTGATCAATACCAGCGTTTGATCGGGGCCCAGGCCGCGTAATGTACCCAGGTCCACATGATCTGCTCCATCAGCTCCGCTTTGTTTATTATAATTAAAAGAAGGGGCGGCCATATTCAGGATAGAGGTTAAATCCATTTTTGCCGTGGGCAAACCAACCTGGTTTATCTTTATTACGTCCACCGGCACGGCAGTTTCGGTTTTGGCCCGGGCTGCTCCACGTGTACCCAATATTACTATGTCTCCCAGATCAACCAAAATGGCCTCCATATCAACAAAAACTTCTGATTGACCGGCCAGGGTTACCTCCCTGGTCCTGTACCCGATATTGCTTATTTCCAGCACATCATTTGTATTGGCCTGGATTATTAAAACCCCTTCGGAATTAGCAGGTGTTTCTTTTTTGGTAGATTTTATTTTAACCGTTGCACTTGAAAGTGCTTCTCCGGTTTTTGAATCCCTTACTTTTACAGTAACTGACTGTTGTGCAAACAGGAAGCAGGAATAAAAAAATAAGGACAGGAATAAAAAAATTTGTTTCATTGTTAGTTATTTTGGTTGCTCTAAGGTCTGAATAATCTGACAAATGATAAAAATTATTATTCTGTCTTTGGATTATATGCCAATTTTGCGCAATTCAGGAAAAAAAATTATATAGTTTTTTTTGTAATCTTTTTTTGGCGTGTATTACCCTGTTAGTAAATACTTTATAACCCTGGGATAATTTATTAAAAGCAACCGCAACAATCCGGGAACTATTCACTTAATAGGTTACCTAAAAATTCAATTTTGGAAAGTTTAAGAGAAACGAGAGGATATCCCGTTTTTAAAATTGGGTTGCGAATTGACAGGCAAGACAACTTTTATAGCTAATTCAGAAGCCTGCCGGGGTATTGCTCCAAAGCTTTTTCCAGGCAATCCATTGCCAAATTAATGGAACTGGTATTTAATACATATGCCAGCCGGACTTCATTAATTCCCAACCCGGTTGTGCCGTAAAACCCGGTAGCCGGCGCAAGCATGACCGTTTGTCCTTTATAAGAAAATGATTCTAAAAGCCATTGGCAAAAGATGTCGGCATCATCAATGGGCAATTTTGCCATGGCATAAAAAGCGCCGCCGGGATTGGGGCAAAAAACCCCGGGTATTGCATTTAGTCTTTTTACAAGGGTATCTCTTCTTTTTTTATATTCAGCCTTGGTGGTGTCAAAATAATTGCCGGGCAAATCAACAGCGGCTTCGCCTAAAATTTGTCCAAAGCTGGGTGGACTTAACCTGGCTTGTGCAAATTTCATTACCGAGCTTAGGAGAGCTGTATTTTTCGTGACCAAACACCCAATTCGTCCGCCACAGGCGCTATATCTTTTACTGATGGTATCAATCAAAACAATGTGCTCATCTACGCCCGTTAGCTGCAGGAAGCTGGTGTGGGTGCCTTCATAGCAAAACTCCCGGTAAGACTCATCTGCAAACAAATACAGGTTATGTTTTAAGATGATCTGCTTTAATATTGCCATCTCTGCTTTACTGTACAAATACCCGGTTGGATTATTAGGATTGCAAATAACAATGGCTTTGGTTTTAGGGGTGATCACTTTTTCAAAATCCTCCATATGTGGCAGGGCAAAACCTGTTTCAATAGATGAGTTAACCGGCTTCACGACAACCCCGGCTTCCACGGCAAAGCCGTTGTAGTTGGCATAAAATGGTTCGGGTATTACTACCTCATCACCGGGGTCCATGCAGGCCATAAAGCCAAATAAAATAGCTTCACTGCCACCGGTAGTGATGATGATCTGATTGTAGGTTACATTTATACCTACGTTTGCATAATATTTAACCAACTTCTTCCGGTAGCTTTCATTTCCTGCGCTATGACTGTATTCCAGCACTTTGA
This sequence comes from Ferruginibacter sp., assembly GCA_040006615.1. GTDB lineage: Bacteria > Bacteroidota > Bacteroidia > Chitinophagales > Chitinophagaceae > Ferruginibacter. The sequence continues at coordinate 3,381 of JBDTWP010000197.1, read as the reverse complement.
AATCGCTGTTACGAACCGCATCAAGTATTTGCGGAGGGGTTGCGATATCGGGCTGGCCAATATTGAGGTGAAATACAATAGTTCCTCTTTTCTTGGCAGCTTCTGCATACGGTACTAATTTACGTATTGGAGAGGGTGGCATTAATTGTCCCCGGTTGCTGATTGTTAACATGACACAAATATAATGTGGATATTGGGATATTGGGATATTGAGATATTAAGATATTGGGATATCTCAATATTGAAATCTATAGCCTCTCAAAAAATCTTCAATCGTCATTTTCTTTTTGCCTTCCAGTTGCAATTCCTTAATTGAAATATAACCATCGGTACAGGCAAATTGTAAGAACGATTTTTTATCCGTTTCAAATTCTCCCTGATTTACAGAGGGTACTTTATATACTTTATATACCTTATATACTTTTATTTTCTTATCTTCCAAATAAGTAAAGGCAGCAGGGTAAGGAGACAATCCGCGGACCAGGTTATATACTTCATCTACCGGGCTGTGCCAATCGATATGGCAGGTTTCAGTGGATATTTTGGGAGCATGTTTTAACGCGTTTAGACGGGGACCCTCGGACCGGTTTTGCGGCTTGTCAATTAAATTTCCATCAGCTAGTCCTATGATCGTTTGTAACAGAAGCTCAGCCCCGGTTTCTTTCATCCTGTCGTGCAGCTCTCCGGCCGTCTCCTCCTCGCCGATTGGGATTACAGCATTTAATAAAATATTACCTGTATCAATTTCATGTTGTAGTTTAAAAGTAGTCACACCCGTTTCTTTCTCGCCATTGATGATGGCCCAGTTAATTGGTGCGGCTCCCCGGTATTGTGGTAATAGTGAACCATGTAAATTTATCGTGCCCAATGGTGGCATGTTCCATACTATTTCCGGCAGCATCCGGAAGGCCACGACAACCTGAATATCCGCCTGAAGGTTTCTTAATTGTTCTAAAAATTCAGGGTTCTTCAGTTTCTCCGGTTGTAAAATATGCAGTCCTTTTTCAGCGGCGTATTTTTTAACGGCACTTTGCTGTAATTGCAATCCGCGCCCGGCAGCCTTATCGGGCGCGGTGATAACACCTGCAATATCGAAACCGGCCTGCACCAGTTTATCTAAGGAAGCAACAGCAAATTCGGGTGTCCCCATAAATACAATTCGCAGCCCGGACCTCAATTTCAAGGGAAATTCAGCGGTCGTATTTTGGTTGAATGTTCTTATTTTCTGTTCAATCATTTTCGGAAGAAGAGATTAAAAATTAATTAAGAATTAAGAATTCCTCAGAAGCTGATTAAAAAGCCAGTTGATCCTTTCTTTTCTTAATGAATGGTAGTTATCCGGCATCCGGTATCCACTATCCCAGTATTCGGTATCCGGTATGTTCCCTGCTTTTAAGGGCCTGAAACGTTAAAGTCTTCGTACAGCAAATACTTTTTCCTCGTGTTTTTAAAATTACTCAATGCGGGCTCCCAGCTCTTTCTTATTTCAGCTTCCTGTTTTACCTGTTTTACCTGTTGTATCAGCAAATCATTGCCTGCAAGTTTATTAATAAAATTATTTTTCAAAAAGAAACTATCCTTGCCGGGAAATAATTTGTAGGCATTCAGCAAATATTTTAGTTGAATGGAATTATCCAGTTGTTCCAATATTTCCTCATTTGTGCCGGATATATACCAGCCATAGCATTTTTGATTGAAGCATTTACTGCTTTTGGCGCCTGCATTTGGTTTAGGCGTAAATGCGTATAAATTGACTGGCAAGGTTGGGTGGCCAAAGATTTGAAAGGGAGCATCCGTGCCCCGCCCTTCACTTAGAACTGTGCCTTCAATAAAGCAGGTAGAAGGGTAGAGATAAATGGCCTGCATTGATTTTATATTCGGCGAAGGATTTACGGGCAGAATATATTTACTGTTGTGATCGTAATTTTTGCATTTGATCACCTGTACATGAAAAGGTGTATCCGAAGTTGGCTGTGTTGATATGTTGTAAGTGTTGATAGCATTAGCGCGGGGTGATAGCCATTTTTCACCTGCAAGCATCAACGCGTATTCACCGATTGTCATGCCATACACGACAGGTATAGGTTGCATGCCAATAAAACTTTTAAATTTCCTGTCAAGCACCGGGCCGTCTACATAAAAACCATTGGGATTTGGCCGGTCGAGGATCAGTAATGGTTTGTGATTTTCCAATGCCGCCTCCAGGTAATATTCCAGTGATGAGATATAGGTATAAAACCTCACCCCTATATCCTGGATATCAAATACCAGTACATCCACGTCTGCCAGGTCTTCTGCGGTTGGCTTCTGGTGGTTACCGTATAAACTGACAACCGGGATGCCTGTTTTTTTATCTTTTGCATCCACCACGTGTTCGCCCGCATCCGCATCACCGCGAAAGCCGTGTTCCGGCCCGAAGATCTTCACTATTTTGATACCGCATTTTACCAATGTGTCAACCAGGTGGCTATACTTAACCATGCTGGTCTGGTTAGCGAAAACTGCTACTGATTTGCCTTTCAGCAACGGGAGATAGGTTCCCATTCTTTCGGCACCAGGGATAACCGGTAGCTCATTCCCCGTTTGTGGCATCCCTGCGATCTTTACAGGTTGATTGTCCGGTTGGGAAAATGCATTGCAATTGCCAAATAACAGCACCGCAGGTAAGAAGAAAGTTGCACAGTTCATATTTCAAAGTTCATTAAAGTTTTTTAATTGAAAGGCTGGATTTTCACTATCAATGGTATTTTAAAAATATCAGCAATCATACAACTTAACCCTGATTTGGTTTTCGGAAATCATATTTACTTTTTGTTAAAAGCCAATGTTTCAAAAAAAACGTTCAAATTGACGGTGTAATCACTTTATAAGTTTTAATTTGCCAAAAATTAGGTTCAATTTCCGAAAAAGCTGCCCCGTTGTATTAGCTGATAAAGAAGCAAAGTATAAGACTAAGGTTAAATGGGGACGGGGGTAGATAATGGGACATTGGCCGGTAACAAAATATTTTAGAATCCGCCTTTATTCAACTTTAACCTGACGGATCAAACCGGCGGAACGGGAATAGGGGCAAATAAATTAAACAATGGGACAAGTAAAAGAAGGCGATGTAGTAAGGGTACATTACACAGGCAAATTAACCAACGGCGAACAGTTCGATTCTTCGGTGGGAAAGGAACCCTTAGAATTTACCGTGGGTGCGGGTATGATGATCAAAGGCTTTGATGCGGCAATGCCCGGCATGGGCATTGGCGAAAAGAAGACGATCAATATTTTACCGGAAGATGGATATGGCGAAAAATCTTCTGACGCCATTATTGAATTTCCAAAAGATAATGTACCGGCAGATATGCTACTTGAACCGGGCATGTCATTAACCTT
>JBDTWP010000196.1:0-12076 GCA_040006615.1 Ferruginibacter sp. | reverse complement strand
GGAAAGAGCAAACCTATCCTGGCGAGCCGCTGTTGGGTGTTTTCACCAACAGCCAGGAAAGAACAAAACTATCCATCATCAGGTACATATTACTTTTGCTCATTGCCAGTTGCAGGTTTTCCAGGTCGTCCATCGTGCCAAAGTGCTTTTCTACTTTCCTGAAATCAGAAACGGCATATCCTCCGTCGCTTTCCCCTTCCGGGCTTTCCATCACCGGCATCAGGTGTAATAGATTAACCCCCAGTTTTTCAAAGTATGTCAGTTTATTTACCAGTCCGCCAGGATTTCCGCAAAAACGATCTACGTACAAACTCATCCCGGTTATTTCATTGCTCAAAAACCAATTACCCGAATCCTCCTTTTGTCCATCTCTTTGTTTCAGGGAAGCCGGCCGTTTTATATATGCTGTCAAAATGGTTTCAATCATTTGGCTGAAAATTTCAGCTTTCCACGCATGCTGCCCATTTCACCATACAAAAAATTAATAGAGGTTGCATTTGCCACAAACCGGGCATAGAACAAGTTGTCTATGCTACCAATATCTATATTTTTTTCCTGGAGAACCTTATTGATGAGTTAATGCAACCGGGTATTGTTCACAGCATTTCTTTTTAATTAAATATCTGGTTATTCAAATGCTTAAATGCATCCATTGCACCCATATATTCACAGGTGCGGGCGCCGGCTTTATTTGCATTCGATATTATATGCGCCCATTGATTCAGGGATAATTCTTTAATTTCAGTCAGTGTCTTATTACAAAGCTGGTATAATACAGCACCGGCAAATGCATCCCCTGCACCAGTAGTATCTACCGGCTTTACCGGTATGCTGGGGATGATGGTGGTTACTCCATCAAAACCCAGCATAGTTCCCTCCTTTCCTATTGTGATCGCAAAAGTGGCAGTTGTTTTTTCCAATAAAATTTTTGCCGCACTCTGCAATGTCGGGCTTCCTGTGATGAGCATTGCTTCCTCTTCACTTACTTTAAAAAAGTGGCAGCAAGCTAAAAAATTCCATGACTGATCAATAAAAGACTGGAGATCATTTTTAAACAATAATTGCCGGTAGTTGGGGTCAAAACTGATAAAAATATTTTTCAGCAATGCTTTTTGCAATAAATGCTGGTAGGCTACCTGTAGAGGACCTGGCAAAAAAGCCGTAGCAGAACCAAAATGTATGATGGAAATTTCATCAAGATCAATGCACTCTACCTCATCCCTTGTTAGCTGCCCGTCAGCGCCCCGGTTAAAATAAAAATCTCTCTCGCCGCCTTCCATCAGCGATACGAAGGCAAATGTGGTAAAAAAATTACTGTCCTGCAACATCCATTTCGTGGATACACCGAAGTGTTGCATCTCTTCCACTAATTGTTTGCCAAATGGATCAGTACCTACCTTGGCAGCCAGTTCTACCCTACCGCCCAACGCCGCGATCGCGGCCGCTACATTGGTAGGTGCACCCCCGGTCTTCTTTAGAAAGTTGTTCCCTTCTGAAAGGGATTTTCCTTTATCAGTGCAGATCATGTCAATTAGGGCCTCGCCCACGCAGAGAATCTTGCCCTTGTGCTCTAAAGGTGTATTTAATAGTGTATTCATATTTTGTGACAATTGATTTTATGAAACATCAGATGATTAATAAATAAGAAGTTCTCTCCAATTCAAAAGGATCCATACCCGGTTTTAAGTCATTTCAAACAGGCCATCCGGGCGGAGCCGGATGCCTTAATGTCCGCCACCCATGGGCAAACTTAATTCAGCTGGCGGCTCAGTGCTTTTAATAAAAAGAGTAAGCGCTGCTGCTATTAATAATAATACGCCTGCAAATGAAATGGCATTTCCTGCATTGCTGTTTAAAAAATGTTTTAAAATAAAGCCAAAACCGGTTGTTTGTAAAAACATGGGAATCACAATCATCATGTTGATAATACCCATGTACACACCATATCTTTCTTTTGGAATCTTGCCAAAAACTCATAGTCGGTTTAGATATAATCATTGCAATTGCTTAAAAAAATAATATCAAAAGTAATGAAAGCAGCGCGTCATTTTCCACAAACGAATATACCAGGTTTGCAAAAATTAACCTTTAAAATTAAATCACCACAACTATTCTAAAATCTATTCGCATTGTTTACACAAACTACTTACCGGTGGCACCTGGATAAAGGTGAGTTTAAATAAATAAAAAACCTTACTGCTTCGACACAAATATTTTTCTTAATGCGAGATAAACGCCATTCGTCCAGCCAAAACCATCCTGTGATGGATACTCACCGCCTCCCGCTTCCTTGCTGATGTCTTCAACATTGTATTTCTCCATCATTTTACCGGTTGCTGCATATACTTTCTCATTCAATGATAACCATCCTTTTGCAATCTTCCCTGCTGTTTCATTTTTTTCGTAATTTCTTAGCCCTATTACGCTTATCCATTGCAGCGGTGCCCAGCCATTGGGTGCATCCCATTGCTGGCCGCTATGTTGAATAGTGGTCACTATTCCCCCATCTTTTACCAGGTACTTTTTAGTGGTCGCCTCTACACCGCTGGCCTGGTCTGGTGATGCTATTTTTACAAACAAGGGAAACAAAGCCGCCGCCGTAATATCATTAAGTATGTTTTTTGAAACTCCATTATAATCAAAAAAAAACTTCGTTTTATCGTTCCAGCAATATTTCAAAATCGCTGCCTTCCTTTTATTTGCTTTTTGCAAATAAAAGGCTGCAGAATTTTTAAAGTCACTTAATTTTTTAGCCTTTGAAATATTCATTTCCAGGGCATACAACAAACAATTCAGGTCAACCGGTATGATATTGGTAGTTTGAATAGTTTCAAGTGCTTTCCCATCTGCAAACCAACGGGTGCTGAAATCCCAGCCACTTTCGGCAGCCGAACGAAGGTTTAAGTTTACAGAAGCATTCTTTTCTGCCAGCACTCTTTTCAATGCTTCGGGCGAACTTACCCTGATCCGCATGGCCAGGTCATTTGCTGCCGCCTCTGCTATTTCATAGTCCTCTTTATAACTCTCTTGCCTTGGACTGCTGCTTTCATCACAATAACGATTTAACAGAGTGCCATCATCAAGTTTTATCAAATGCTTAAATGAAGTACCACTCTTTATTTTATCAGCTCCATCCATCCAGTAAGCATATTCCTTTTCCATTGCGGGCAGGTAGGTTTTATATACGGTACTGCCTCTGATACCCGCCAATAATTCAACCATCAGACTAAAAAAGGGAGGTTGGCTCCTGCTCAAATAATAACTTCGGTTTCCATTCGGAATATGTCCATAAGTATTAATGAGATAAGCAAAATTTTTTACCATATTTTCTATCATATCATACTCGCCACTTTCTTTTAGTCCCAGCATGGTAAAATAACTGTCCCAGTAATAAACTTCCCTGAATCTCCCGCCGGGAACAATATATGGATAGGGTAAAGCCAATAATGAATTACCTGCACTGTCCTTCACCTTATTTGCGGAAGCGGAAAAATCAGCATCACGCTTTAAAACACTCCAGAGGTTCTTAATATGCATGGATACATCCCTTTCCTGCTGGATATAATTGAATTGTGCCGGTGCCGGAGGCATTTCAAAATTATCGGCCACAAATTTTTTAAGGTCCATACCCTTTCCCTTCATCATACCATAGTCGTACATGATATCTTTTACTTTTCTCTTTGGAATGCAATCCACAAATGTCTTTCCATCCGGAAATACTTTTTGCAATTGTACATCCCGGAATAACTGCCCAAACATTTTATCGGGAGGAACCGGTAGTTGCGCAAAAGAATGACCATATACCAGCAGGTTCATAATCCAGAACTTAGTTATTTTCCATTTCATTCAAGTCAATTTTAAGATGATAAAATTCTGAAGAAAAAATAAGCATTTATTTTTAAAAATGGAAAGGTTTTTAAAATGCTTCCAACGGATCAGTATTATTATCGAGCTTATCCGGCTATTTTATTTAATCTTAAAAACCTTAGCGTACGCATCATTGATACCTGCCAAAACCAGTTGTTCCTTCCTGGCATTGGTTATTAATTTCATATCTTTTACATCTCCGTTTACAATAAAACCACTGGTAACCGGGGCTACAGCTCTAAATTCCTTCCTTGTATTTCCTTTTAAGAACAGGCCATAAGAGGCATCATACCTGCCTGTCATTACTTCAGTCTGGTACTCGTTGCCCGCAACTAACAGGTCGCTAAAACCGTCACCATCCATATCGGCACAAATAATGGCGTTTACAGGCGCAAACTGGGCTTGCTGTGGAAGAACATGTTTACTGAATTTTCCATTCCCCCTATTTTCAATCCAGCAACTTGCTGTTTCATTACAGGTAAATTCAAGGAGTCCATCCTTATTATTATAAATATCATCCACTTTGGCATTTACATAACCGGCATGTTTTAAAAACTTTTTCTTTACAGCTGGTACCTGTTCGGCCAACAGGTCTCTGCCGATAGAAGGGTATAATTCCCTCTTACCCGCTTTATCTTTAATATAGTAGAACATAACCGGGTCAATGCTGCCATTTCCATCTATATCTTTTGCATACAATTTCATGGGTTCATTCATTGAAACATGATACTTACAATTAAGGCCAAGATTGCCCGCAACAAAATCCAGGTCACCATCATTATCCACATCGGCGGCAATAAGGCTGCGCCACATTCCATTCATCTGTGTAAGGCCGGTGGTAGTGGTTACTTCGTTAAGTGTCTTATTAATATTTTTAAAAAACCTTACCGGCATCCATTCCCCCGCAACTACAAGATCTGTCTTTTTATCATTATCAAAGTCAACCCAGGTGGCCGCAGTAATCATCCCTGCATGCTGCAAAGCGGGGCAAACAGTTTTTGTAACATCAGTAAAAATGCCTTTGTTATTTTGAAGAATAAAGCTTTTGGGTGATACCGGATATTTTTTAGAAACTCTCCCGCCAATAAATACATCGAGGTCGCCATCACCATCATAATCTCCTGTTGTTACACAGCCGGCAATAGTTGTAATTGTGGCAGGAATTGCATTATCACTTTCCACAAAATTTCCCTTTCCATCATTTATAAATAATTGGGGTTTATAAAATCGGGAAGTATCCTCATAACGCATATCGCCATAAGTGATCAGCAGATCAGGATCACTATCTCCGTCGGCATCGAAAAAAGTGCAGCCCATATCTTCCTGCATTTTAATACCGCCATATAAATCCTTTGCGGTAAAACTGCCATCGCTTTTTTGTATAAATACCTGGCCATAAGAATTAAAAGCACCACCAATAAAGAAATCCGTATAGCCGTCATTATTAATATCCGCAGTGGTAATAAAAGGGCCCAGTTGTGAAAATTTCTGAGGCAACAACCGCTGGTATCCATAGTCATAGAAAGGCACATCGGTATGTTTATAATGAACATTGGCGGCACCGGTAACCTCGCTGAATAATTTGGATTGCAGGATTGGAGTAACGGGATTTTGTACACCGGCATTTTCCTGTCGAACGGTATAAACGGTATCTGCTTTTAATCGCTTTAAAACAGTTTTCTCCTGGTTTGGCCAGGCAACTACTGCAGAGTCTAACATCGTGCTCTTGCCGGTACCAAATAACAATTTTGTGTCTACGGAAGAAAGATAACCCCTTACAGGTTCCTGCTCCTGTACCTGCGTTTGACCGTTGCCATACAAATACACTTTTGTGCCAATGCCGTTGGAATTCAGGCTATCACCCTTTAGTATAAAACCAACGCTGTGATTGGCAGCGGGATTACCTTTTTGAATATTATTATTGATAAACACAAAAGCTTCTTTGTTAATGTTGCTTACAACAAGATCAAGATCTCCATCGTTATCAAGATCTGCATAGGCCGCACCACTGGACACTGATAGTTCGTTAATTCCTGAAGCTTTGGACTGGTTGGTAAAAGTATAGTCGCCATTATTTACATACAAATAGTTGGGCAGCGGAACATGATCAAGCGACACCAGCTTATCATTCATTAACTTTCTTGCAGCAACCGGGTCGCCGGTATTGGCAGCAACACTTTTTGTAAACTGTAAAAAATCCGAATTAATAAAATCCCTTCCAATACCGTTGGTAACATGAATGTCCTTAAACCCATCGTTGTCAAAGTCGGCCAGCAATATGCTCCAGCTCCAGTCGGTTTCACTTATTCCCGCCATTTGTCCGATCTCACTAAAAAAAGGTATGGCCGTATCTTTTAAATTATAATTGCCATTATTTAATTGCAGCATATTGCGCATAAACTCAGGCGAATAGGATAAGCTTCTTTCAGCTTCGTACCGGTCATAATTCATAAAGGAGTAGGTGAGTTTTTTTCGCTCGTTATTTTCCGGCATCATATCAACGGTAGCAAAATCGATCAGCATATCATTGTTGATGTCCGCTGCATCGCAGCCCATACTACTATAGCTTTGGTGCCTGGTAGAGAAGTCAAGCGTATTGGAAAAAGTACCATTACGGTTATTTAACCAAAGTTCATCGTTTGATATAAAATCATTGGATACGTAAAGATCAGGCCAGCCGTCATTATTAAAGTCGCTTACGGAAACGCCCAGGCCGTAGCCGTCATCTATGATGCCGGCAGCCTTTGTAACATTTGTAAATACGGGATGCCTCAAACCTCTATTATTACCATCATTACGATATAATTTATCATTTGCGATGGAGCGGCCGCTCAGGTCTTTGGGAAAAATATTATTTGCAGAATAAGAGGCATTCAGCAGGTAATTAACCAGGAACATGTCCAGATCGCCATCCCTGTCATAATCAAAAAAAACAGCCTGGGTAGAATAGCTGCTATCAGCCAGGCCATAGCCTGCCGCGTCTTCCTTAAAGGTGAGATCGTGCTGGTTAATAAACAGTAAATTGCGTGCCCGTTTATCCAAGCCTTTACCATAGGTACATAGATACACGTCATCGTATCCGTCATTATTAATATCTGCTACGCTTACCCCTGTTGCCCAAATATCTGTTTCGATTCCTGCCCGGCTGGTAATGTCTTCAAATTTATTATCGCCTTTGTTTATATAGAGCCTGCTGCTTACCTGGTTACCACTAAAAAAAATGTCCTTTAAACCATCATTGTTAAAGTCGCCGATGCCAACACCACCTCCCATATAGCCAAATTCATTTAGCGCTTCCTTGCTGAATTTCTTCTCATCTATATCATTACTGAAATGAATACCTGTTTGCGAAGAAGCCAGGCGGGTAAACAGCTTTTCGTCATTCTTTTGATTACAGGAAACAGTAAGAACAGATAAAAAAAAAGCAGTTAAAAAAAATTTATACACCATGTTGACAGGGCTTTTGAATGTAGTGGTACAGTAATAAATGCCAGGTTGAATATGGATCTGAACACGCTGCTTTAGTGCAGCTACTTTACCGCTGCAATTTAACCACCCGGTAAATATAGTTTTAAAAAATTAAAAGATATCCATACAACAGCTACGCGCAACTATCCTTTGTCTCCGCGGAATTTTATTTCGAAGCAGCGCAAATAAAAAATCACTGATTTACCCTTTGCACTGTATAGCTATTCAATAGGTCACTGTTTTAGTATTGAATGTGCGCCAGCTATGCCAGAACTCCTGGTAGGCAGGTAATGGTTTTAGGGAAATAGCCGTATCAATACCCTGGCCATTTATTTTATAATGATGATCATTGAACATCAACGTATCACTGTATAAAGAAAACAATGCTTTTTCATTTGGCCTTTCAAAAGCAAAAAACGTTTTATCATCATTGGCCAATACAAGCAGAACAAACCTATTACCCAGCTTATCCTGGATGATCCTTTCTGCCTTTAATTTATTCCAGTCATAGGCCTTCCGCTCTTTACCCGCCTTAACACCAATCACCCATGATTTTTCCTTCCAGGAAAGGCTATCGGTACCCGTTAGTTTACTTTTGCTTTTTCCGTTTTCATATTTGAAAGTAGTATCGTAGGAATCTGCAAAGGAAGGATCGCCCTGCATAATTAATGAGTTTGGATTTAAGCGCAACCATTCGGCCAGGGATGATTGTGTGCTGAAAAATTCAGGTAACTTAAGCCCTTTCAATTTGCCGGCAATGGCTTCACCGGTAACCTGCCGCCACCAGCTTTTGGTAGCCGCATCTTCAAACATGGCGTTATAATGATCCATCCCTACCAACCGGAATTGCTCATGTTTCCCAGCCACGGTCGGTTCAAACACCCGGCCTGTTCTACATACGGTACAATAAGTAACGATCACCGGTTTGCCTCCAATGGTATCCTGTACCTGGTGATGAAAGCCTAAAAACCGGATTGGATAGGCCTTCGCTTCTCCGTTATTTACAATACCAATTACCAGCCTGTTGGTATCCACTGTATTTGCTGCCGCATTCACCATCACCAGTTTTTTAGGCAGGTAGAACATGTGATCGGCGGCCATTTCAAAATTTACCATGTAAATTACTGCGGCAAGTATGCCAAGCGGCAGCAGCAGCAGCCATTTCGATTTCCAGTTTGCTTTTACTAAACCTGCAACCACCATCACCCCAAATAAAATCCTGAATACCCAACGCCATTGATATAAAAAATAGGCCACATCAATACTGTTCATTCGCTGGCTGCCCGGCATGGGCATGATAAGATAAACATTTAAAATCTCAAAAAGGATTAAACCAGCCAGGCTAATATAAAATAGTTTTTTCATAATAATTAACCATTAAAAGAGGAATAAAAACGAATTGCAAAATTTAATATTTAATATTTGCCATAAAGTTGCCGTGGTCCCACCGGCCACCACCACGGGCGCAGTTGCCATTCCCGAACAACAATATCTATTTTAGGCATACACAAATTATCAAATCAATTATCAACTATCAACTACTTGCTTACGTCAAAATTTGCATATCCTTCTTCAGCTCTTTGTTTCGCACGGTTAATGTAATAGGCGCTGTCTTCAGGTGCCCAGGTTGCCAACCCGTCTACATATCTGTTAAACATACAGAATGCCGCAGCTATTAATATCGTATCATGAATTTCGGCATCCGTTGCGCCAACAATTCTGGCGGTTTCCACCTGTTCGGATCTTACATATTTCCCTCCCTTTTGAACACTTGCGGCGATCCACAATAAGGCTTTCATTTTATCAGAAGCACCGGATGTTATAAAATCTGACTTTACTGCATCGATAAAATCTGTATCACATTCCAGGTAATGCTGCGCCAGGCCGCCATGTACCTGCTGGCAAAAAAAACAATCATTTAAGCCTGATACATAAGTGGCTATTAATTCTCTTTCTCCTCTTGTTAACGAGTTATCACTGCGAAGCAATACTTCGGCTAATTCATTTAAAGGTTTAGCCGTTTCTGGCCTGAAAGCCATCGGGCCACGAATACCCGGAAAGTCATTTTGAAGATCAATATGTGCCATAAGGAATGAGTGATGAATAATGAGTGATGAGTAATGAGCAATCGGCAACAGGCAATGGGCAATGGTGCCCAGGGTTGCCAACCTTTGAAAGGTTGGCAACCCTTAAGAATGGTGAGTGATGTGTAATGATTAATAATTCGTAAATGGTGAATTGTGAATATTAAACCTCCGTCTTTTGCCTTTTGCCCTTTGCCTATTGCTTATTGCCCATTGCCTATTGCCTATTGCCTATTGCCCAACCACCACTCACCCTCCACCCACATTACTCCGTAGACGGTATCGGCATTGCCGACCATACATCATCATCCGTCCTATCTTTAGGAAGTGTGGAAAGTTTATCATACCTCCGCATATCAATCCAGCGATGGCCTTCATAAAACAATGAATACCTGCGCTGGTTTAACATTTCGTCTATCAATGCATCCTTTGACATAGCACCACTATAATCAGGAAGGTTGTGCCCATTTCTGATTGTATTAATTGCAGCTACCGCCTCTGTGAAATGATCAGTTTGGATATTGGCCTCCGCATAGATCAGAATAAGCTCCTCATTGCGAATAATTGGAATGGGTGCCGTGCTTGACCTGTAAACCCATACATCCCTGTCACTGCTTAATCCTGAACCCGGATAGGATGCGGATGCAGTGCGTAGCGTTGCTTTGCTGACCCTGTCATCATTTGCCGCGATCTGCGACATATAAGAGGGATGGGCAAGTCTCACTTCACCATTTTGATTTTGCGGGAAGAAAGCCGGATTCAATAAATCACCGCTGCCTGTACTAAATTCTTCGGTCACCCCTGCATTGAGATCACCTCCAAGATTAAGGAATGAAAGACCCAGGTCAGTTAAGGCGGTCGCCCATTGTTTACGATACACATCTACTCTTGCAGCCAACGCCCGGTTAAATTTAGTGAACCCTGCTGCGTCGCTGAATCCTGTAAAACCAGTTGTAAGCGCAAACCCAAGCTGCGAACCGCTCAGGTCTGCTTTTGCTTCATCTAATAAGGCGGAAATGTCTGATATGGATTCATCATAACTAAGTATGGGGCCCAGGTTATTTGGATCAGCTACCTCTATCCGGATTCCGTTACTGTAGGTGAGATTAAGGTTCAATAAAAGTTCAAAAGCCTTCAGCGTTTTTGCAAAGCCGGTATAGCCTTTCTTTTCTTCTGGTGATATGAGTGTTGAATTAGTGGCAGCTTCAATCAAAACATTGCAGTTCTTTACCACCCTGTAACGCGCTGCCCAGGGGTTAGTAATATAAAAACTGGAGTTATTTAAGGTAAGTGTCCCCGAACCAAGTAATTCTGTTACAAATCTCGGATCAGCACCGGAAAAACGATAAATCTCACGGCCAACAACACCCACAGCATCCAGGTAGGTTCCATCCTGGATCCTCATGCCTGAAAGTGACCCGATTACCAGTCCGTTCAATTGATCTTTTGAAGCATTTTTTAAATAATCTTCAATAGTGGGACTGTTGAGATTACCATAATCTTTTTTACAGGAAGGCAGTAGTACCGCTGAAAGTAACAGCAATAATGTATATATGTTTATTAATTTTTTCATGATAATAATTTTACTTTTTTTAGAAATCAATAGTTATGCTGAACATGGCTCTTTTGGATGCCGGGAATGGGTCCACATCGATACCAGTAGAGAAACCCGTTCCAAAGTTGGAAACTTCAGGATCATAACCGGCGTATTTTGTAATGGTAATAAAATTGTTAAGTGAAACACCCGCACGGAGACTGCGAATGATGTTGCCGGGGATTTTACTGAAGGTATAGTATAAGCCAATTTCCCTGAAACGGAGGTAGCCTGAATTTTGAACAAAACCCCTTGCACTTCCCCCAAGATATCCCCCGATCCTTTGTGGTCCGTTTGCGTCATAATCCGCACTGGTTCCGCCAAAGTCATTCAGCAGGTTGGTTAGATTCACATTATCACCTTTATATTTCCAGTGAATCAAAAACCGCAAACTGAGCTTGTTTAAAATGGTAATTTCATTAAAACTGTTCATTTGGAAATTGGGCTCCTGGTTTCCCAAAGGAACTATAACTCCCTTTGGCTTGGCAGGGGCATCAACTCCTACGATTTGTGTGGCGGATTTGCCCTGTTCTATCTGGAATGATCCCAAACTGGTACCAAATGAACCAAGTAATACCGGTGGGATTGTGAGCTTGGTTACATTCGAACGGTTAAACCAGAAGTTTACAGAACTGGTCCATTTAATAGTTTTGGTTGTTAGCGGCTGGGCATTCATGCCAATTTCAATTCCCTTGTTTGTCAGGTCTCCTGCATTTACAAATTTTGTTGAAAAACCCGATGAAGGTGGAGGAGTAGACAATAAAAGAAAATCATATATCTTTTTATTGTAAAAACTGATTTCAAAATTTAATTTACTCCTTAACACACTAAAATCAACACCTGCTTCAAATTCAGTTTGTCTTTCAGCTTTGATGGAAGGATCACCACCCTGGGTATTTACAACAGACCCCTGGGTACCTCCGATATTAGAGGCTACCAGGTTGGTAAACTTACTGCCAAAGGCAGGAAAATTAGCAGATTGTCCATAAGCGGCCCGGAGCTTTAGGTTATTGAATAAGCCCATATCAGACATTCCCATTCTTGTGAGGTTTACGGATATGCC
>JBDTWP010000195.1:0-12081 GCA_040006615.1 Ferruginibacter sp. | reverse complement strand
GCCGGGCAGTTTTGCCTCCCAGTTTTACATCTTCATTTAATTTGTATAAAAAATCTTTATCATAAAAATTGGTAAATATTTTTTGAGGAGTAATTGAATTGGCGGAGGGATCAATCTTCGTGATCGTCAATTCATTGGCAGATTTATCGAATGTGGAAATATTAATCCCATCGCAAAAAATCTCCTGGCCTGTTACACTTACGCGATATTTGGTACCTTTCATAAACACGGTTCCGGATTTGGTACCAAGGACTTTCCCGGAACTATTTTCTATCTTAAGAGAAAACGATGATTGTACCGACTTAAAAGTTTTGAATTTTGCACTTACCGCATCCAGAATTTTTTTAGCCTCCGGATCATTTGTACCCATTCCCTTTGGCTGGGCAGTTATTGTAACTGTTAAAGCCAATAATGAAACCAAACCTGTAATAAAATTTTTCATATGATTGCATTTAAACCGATCCATTTTTCAGGAGCGGCAAAGATACGAGAATAGACCCGTTTTTATAAAACCAGTTTATTTCCGGATTCTAAAGAACTGTTAATGTGGTGCTAAAGAAAAATAATTGCCGGCTTGTATCGTTAAAATCTGATTGCAATGCGTATTTTGCAATCACTTCAACATTCAACCTTCCGGCGCAACTATTGATCCACTTTAGTTACACTTAATTCATTTCATAATGACGGAGAAAAATATTGCCCTTTCTCAAAGAGAAAATTATACCCCCTCTGAATTTACTACTTTTCTTTGGTGGTTATCTACAGCCGAAAAAGAATTATTGGCAGATGCGGCTGTTGACAGAAACAGGTATAAAATTGTAGGTATGACGGTATTGGCTACCTGGGTATTCGCTACATTAACCTGGAGCTATTTCTTCAGCACTGTTACTGAAAATGCCTGGCTGTCTTTACCATTGGGACTTTTGATGGGTTTTATCATCCTGACAATTGACAGGGCACTGATAAAAGGCATTAACAAGTTTAATAAGAACAGGTTACTTCCATTACTGTTCAGGGGATTGCTGGCAGTTGCCATCGGCGTATTTATGGCGCAACCGGCATTATTATACATGTTCAAAAAAGAGATCAGGCTCCAAACATCTCTCGACAATGAAAAAAAGAAAATGTTTAAGAAGCAGGAATTAGATACACTTTATAAAACCAGGAAGACCGAATTGCTTTCCCGGCAGGATGAATTGCAAAAAGAAAACATGGCTAAGTATGAGGAAGTTGTGGCAGCAAGAAATAATTTCCTGGCTGAAACGGATGGCAGTGGCGGTACTGGCAAGGTGGGGATTAAAGATATTGCCATTGCCAAAAGAAATGAATACCAAAAATTAGATCTTGAATACGAGGGCCTGTTAAAAGCCAACCAGCCAAAAATTGCCGAGGCAGAAACCGAATTAAAAATCATTGAAGCTAGCATAAATAAGGAAGAACGGGCTTTTACCAATTATTTTAATGATGGCTTCCTAACGCAGATTGAGGCATTGAACAACCTGGTCAAAAATAACAGTGCATTGCAATTCCGGTACTATTTACTGGTAATTATTTTGTTATTAATTGAACTGATGCCGGTAATTTCCAAAACTCTTTTGCCGGCAGGCACCTATGATGAAAAAGTGGTCTTAAGGGAAGAAATGGAAAAAGAGATAGCGCATAGTAATATCCGTAAAGAACAGGAATTGAAAGAAATGTACAATACACTTGCGCAACAAAATGATAAGGAAGCAATTAACGCCTTTTTTGAATTAACAAGGGATGACAAAAATGAAAAAATGAAAGCCTTCAGTAAAAAATGGAGAGAAGAGAACAACCAGACTTTTGACGGTCTTTGGGCAAAAATGAAAAAAGAGATTTTGACAAAGCAGGAGAATTGAATGATTGATAATTGACCATTGACGATTGCCAATTGCCCATTGCCTATTGCCCATTGCCCATTGATCTAGATCATCTCGCTCTGGAGTAAGGGATTCCTTACCGATATTTTTTTATCAGCAAATTCTTTAGCCGCTTTAATAAAGTTTACAAAAATTGGCTGGGGATTTTCGACCGTACTTTTTAGTTCAGGGTGATATTGCACGCCAATAAAGAAAGGATGGTTTTGCAATTCCATAATTTCCACCAAACCGGTGCCAGGATTTTTTCCACTGGCGATCATACCTGCCTGTTCGAATTGCTCTAAATAAGCGTTGTTAAATTCCCAACGATGCCTGTGCCGTTCACTAATTGGAGAATGACCATAGATATTATAAGCCAGCGTACCCGGCTTTAATTCACATGGATAAGATCCCAGCCGCATAGTCGCACCCTTCGAGGTCACTTTTTTCTGTTCGTCCATCAGGTCTATAACGGGGTTACCTGTATGTTCATCCATTTCTGTGGAATGTGCATCTCTTAAATTCAATACATTTCTTGCAAATTCAATGGCGGCCATCTGCATTCCCAGGCATATTCCAAAAAAGGGCAATTTATTTTCCCTGGCATATTGAACAGCAACGATCTTACCTTCCACGCCCCTTTTGCCAAAACCGGGGGCTACCAACAGGCCGTCCAGGCTGCCTAATTTCTCTCCGACATTCTCTTCAGTAATGAATTCACTGTGCACATTCACAATTTGCACTTTACACTCATTCATAGCACCAGCATGCACAAACGACTCTAAGATCGACTTATAGGCATCCTGCAGTTCAATATACTTACCAATTAAACCTATTGTTACTTTAGCGGCCGGATACTTCAGTTTATCTAAGAATTCTTTCCATTTACCCAGGTCCGGTGCAGAATAACCATTGATATGCAATCTTTTTAACACAATTACGTCTAAGCCTTCCTGTAACATCTTAAGGGGAACTTCATAAATGGAATTGGCATCAATTGCTTCTATAACCGCTTCGGTTTTTACATTGCAAAACAAGGCGATCTTTTTTCTGAGATCAAGATTGAGCGGCCTTTCCGTTCTGCAAACAAGGATATCCGGGTGCACCCCGTTTTCACTCAATAACTTTACACTATGTTGGGTGGGTTTTGTTTTTAGCTCCTTGGCTGCTTTCAAATAGGGTATCAGGGTCAAATGAATGACAAGGCAATCTTCTTTTTCCATTTCCCATTGTAACTGACGTACCGCTTCTACAAAAGGCAGGCTTTCAATATCACCTACCGTACCACCGATCTCAGTTATTACAATATCATACTGACCGGTATCTCCAATTAATAACATTCTTCGCTTAATCTCATCGGTTATATGTGGAATCACCTGTACCGTTTTACCAAGGTAAGCACCTTCTCTTTCCTGGTTGATCACCGTTTGATAAATCCTACCCGTGGTAACATTATTGGCCTGTGAAGTAAAGATGTTTAAAAAGCGTTCGTAATGTCCAAGGTCAAGGTCGGTTTCGGCGCCATCCTCCGTTACAAAACATTCGCCGTGTTCGTAAGGATTCAGGGTGCCGGGGTCAATATTAATGTATGGATCAAACTTCTGGATGGTTACTTTCAATCCTCTCGATTGTAATAATTTTGCAAGGGATGCCGCGATAATTCCCTTCCCTAAAGAAGAAGTAACACCACCGGTTACAAATATGTACTTGGTCATTGTATGCATTTATAAGTTTTAATCACTTGTTGAAATGGATTGAATCGCAATCAAATAACCAAAGAATCCTCGTTCCACCTGGTTAGGACAGGTAAAGTGGAAGACCATTCACTATACAATAAAATTTGATTTGATAAAATGCTATTCTAAAATGACCGGCGGCGTTCAGAACTTTTGGAACGAAAAAAAAAATCCGTGAGGTCATGCAAACTTACAGCGAATAATCCGGAGCATGAAATTTAGCTGACCATTTTTGGAAAAATATAAAAAAATCCCGTACAGGCGGGTAAATCTTAAACCAAATCATTAAAAAATAAGTAAAACAACCTAATTTAAATTCATTTAAGAAACGACAAACAGGATATTTGCATTTTTTGAAAATAATAAAATATATAACAAAAACTTTGTTTAACAGTGTGAGGCATCGTAATTTCATGCTACTTTATATTTAATTGTAATTACATATTATACCTAAACCCGATATATGGATTTAATTAAAAGCAGTTTTAAATCAAAAACTGATGTAATTTCTGCCGAAATAAAAGAGTTGCTGAAAGAGCATGGAAGCAAGAAGATCGGGGAAGTAACTCTTAACCAGGTATACCAGGGTATGAGAGGTATTACCGGTCTGGTAACGGAGACATCACTGCTGGATGCGCAGGAAGGTATTCGTTTTCGGGGCTATACTATTCCGGAATTGAAGGAAAAACTGCCAAAGGCACCAAATGGGGCCGAACCTTTGCCTGAAGGCCTGTTTCACCTGATGTTGTTGGGTGGGTTACCTACAGAAGAAAATGTTAATCACATCACTTCCGTATGGCAGCGCAGAAGTCATGTACCCAACCATGTATTTACTACAATTGAAGCTACGCCGATAAGTACCCATCCCATGACACAGTTTGTAATTGCGATCATGGCTTTGCAAACAGAAAGTAGTTTCCTGAAACGTTATGCCGCGGGCATGAATAAAAAAGATTACTGGGAGGCGACTTTTGACGATTCGATGGACCTGATCGCACGTCTCCCCAGGGTTGCCGCATATATCTACCGGCGAAAATACAAAAACGGTGACCATATTCAGCCGAATGGCTTATTAGACTGGTCAGGAAATTTTGCCCACATGATGGGGTATGATACAGAAGAATTTAAAGAACTGATGAGACTGTACCTGACGATCCATGCCGATCATGAAGGTGGCAATGTATCTGCTCATACTACCCATTTGGTAGGTTCGGCTCTTAGTGACCCTTACCTGGCATTTGCGGCCGGCATGAATGGTTTAGCAGGCCCTTTACATGGCCTGGCAAACCAGGAAGTAATCAAATGGATATATGAAATGCAGGAAAAATTAGGGACAGACCTTCCGGCAAGGGAGCAAATTGCTGAATATGTGCAGGATACCATTAAATCAGGAAAAGTTGTTCCGGGCTATGGCCATGCAGTATTACGAAAAACTGACCCCCGTTTTACAGCACAAATGGAGTTTGGAAAACAGCATATGCCGGAAGACAAATTATGCCGTACTATCTGGAATATTTACGAGGTGGTGCCTCCCATATTACAATCACTGGGCAAAATTAAGAATCCATGGCCAAATGTAGATGCACACAGTGGTGCGTTATTGGTACATTTTGGAATGGTGGAATATGAATTTTATACGGTTCTATTTGGAGTATCCAGGGCTCTGGGGGTTTTGGCCAGCCTTTGCTGGGACAGGGCATTGGGCTTCCCGTTAGAACGACCGAAATCTGTAACCACTGATTCAGTAAAATCATGGCTGGAAGGGAAAGGTGAAATCTGGGGGGAATAAGGAGTGAATTTGCTAATGTGCTAATTTGCTAATGTGCTAATGTG
This sequence comes from Ferruginibacter sp., assembly GCA_040006615.1. GTDB lineage: Bacteria > Bacteroidota > Bacteroidia > Chitinophagales > Chitinophagaceae > Ferruginibacter. The sequence goes on along the minus strand of JBDTWP010000195.1, from coordinate 6,632 downwards.
AAAATGTGAAAATGTGAAAATGTGAAAATGAGGAAATGTGCTAATGTGCTAATTTGCTAATGTGCTAATGTGCTAGTGTGCTAATTTGCTAATGTGCTAATGTGAAAATGCTCTTGTGCCAGGCTGAATTTTAATAATCAGACCGGGTGCATTCCTGTAATCGGTATATTGGGGGCTTAAATATATTCATTGTGATCAAAAACATACTTCTTTATATATTCCTGATGACTGTTGGATATACAGTTGCGGCACAGGTAAAAAAAGCAACCATTTCGCCTAATAAAAACAGCCAAAACATCAGGGTGTTTGAGCAGGCAATCATGAGTGGAGATGCAAGTACTGCTACGATTGCATTAAATTATTATCTTACTGAACAAGGCAGTAATGCAAATTATGCTGATACGCTGGCCATGTTGTATATGCAGCAGGGCGCGTTTCCACAATGCTATTATTGGGCTCAGAAACGATTGCAGGTAAAACCTGATGATACAAACCTGATGGAATTGAAAGGCATTTGTCTTGATAAATTGCAGCAGCCAAAGGAAGCAATTGACGTATTTGAAAAATTATTCAAAAAAACACAGAGCCCTTATCATGCCTATAAATTAATGGAACTGCAATATGGCATCAAGCGCCTGACCGAATGCCTGGAAACGGCCCAGGCGGCCGAGAAACTTACATTCCAGCCAACTTTTATAATGACTTACAATGTAGGCCAACAGGTAGGCAGAACTTATTTACAGGCGGGAATATATAATATTCATGGCCTCACTTTGTACGATCTTGATAAAAAAGCGGAAGCAAAAACTTATTTTGAAAAAGCCCTGTCATTGGATACCAGTTTTGTATTGGCCAAGCAAAACCTCGCTGCATTACTGTCAATTGAAACCGGGGGTTTAAAAACCAATGTGGCACCAACCAATCACCAAACCGGGGCGTCTCCTGCTAATAAGCTAAATTAAAATTGGTTTTGGAAGCATAGGATGCTGACACTATATTTGCAATCCGTTAATGGAAGCAGCCCAACTGGTTAAGTATCCCGGTTGCGTAAAGAAGTTCAACGATTGAAAATGCCCAGGGCCGGTCAATAATAAGTTGGCGTATTATTTATTAGAAATTATGAATAACGAATTAAATTCGGGTAATCATTTTGAGTCATTTTATACCTGATATCGCACTGACTTTATTAATGTTCTTATTTTTTTGAAAGGGGGATTAGCTCATCTGGTAGAGCGCAAGCATGGCATGTTTGAGGTGATCGGTTCGAGTCCGATATCCTCCACTTCTTCAAGAACGGGTAATGTATTAGTAACCGTCATTTTTTATCCGCGATACTTATCAACCAGTAATGACCGCCATGTTCGCTTTAGCGTTTCAGTCCTGTCTGACAAAATGAAAATTTCTATTTTGGAACGGAGGCGGTGAGGGCGAAATAGAATGAATGCAGCGAACAATAATGGTATATGTCAATAGTGGCCTACTGGCAAAGGTTATGTATAATTGCAAAATTTAAAATTTGAGCGATGAAAAATTTTCAACGATCTGTTCTGACATTATCTGTAATTTTTGCCCTTACAAGTACGGACGCCCAGACAGTGGATGAAATTATTGCCAAACACGTGGAGGCTATCGGGGGTAAAGAAAAATTAAGCAGCATCACTTCATTACACCTGGAAAATACCATGCGGGTTATGGGAAATGACGCTCCGTCAAATTCCACGCTGTTGATTGGTAAAGGATTCAGGAGTGAATCTGAATATAACGGACAAAAAATGATCCAGGTAATAACCGATAAAGGCGGATGGTCAATTAACCCAATGAGTGGAGGAACCGACCCCCAGCCAATCAATGAAGATCAATATAAGGCAGCTAAAGATCAGTTATATATTGAACCATTTGTAGATTATGCTTCAAAAGGAAGCAAAGTTGAATTGGCAGGAAAAGAAAAAGTGGGCAGTGCAGATGCTTACAAATTAGTTCTCACCAACAAGGATAATATCAGCACCACTTATTATTTTGATGTTAGTACCTGGTATGTTCTTAAAGCTGTAAAGAAAAACAATTTGATGGGGCAGGAAATGGAAATCACGAGTACCTTCTCAGACTTTACGAAAAGTGATTTTGGAATCATCATACCTTATTCTACTGAAATGGATTTTGGCGGTCAGTTTCAAATGACTTCAAAAGTTAATAAGGCCGAATTCAACCAGCCGGTAGATGCTGCAATTTTTGAAATGAAGAAATAATGGTGAATGGTGAAATATGGAAAATTCTACATTCCCTATTTTACACGGGGACGGACTGGCGCATATTACTTTTCTTTTCTACCCACATGCCGTGCCAAACGGGACGGAATAAAGAGATCAATTGAATATTGTTTTTTAAAAAGAATAATTCGCAAAATTAAATTATCAATACGCTGGTTGAAGTGAAAAAGCCCAATAAAAGTAAAGTATTTAATAAAAAGAAGACGGGTACAAACGGCAGCCCGTACATTCATTGCCATACGGTCAGCAGTTTCCAGGCAAATAAATGAACCAAAAAAGGCCGTCACCCAGGACAGCCTTTTTTTAATTCTGAATTCAAGGTTTATTTCATAAATGTTTGCTGCAACGTTGTATCATCGATCCTCACTACCAATTTATACATACCCGCAGATAATTTTTTCAGACTCAGGGAATTATTTGCCATAGTTGAAATAAATTTTTGCGCGGCTACTCTTCCATTAAAGTCCACAATGGATACTGATGCTTTTTTGTCTACTGACAGGCCAGTTATAATAAACCTCAATTCACCGTCCTGTATCGGATTTGACAACAACATTAATTCCGCATTTGGTCGCTGATTGTTGATACGTACTACTCTTGAATAAGAATATTTACCATCCATATCAATCATTTTGAGGCGATAATATACATAATTGGCTTTACCGGCAAATGGCACATCATTCAGCCGGTACTTTTTGCTGACACCCTGGCTGGAAACGGCAACAGTGGCTTTGGATATCCATTTGGATGTGAATAAATCCTGTTGTTCAATTTCATAATGATTAAGATTTATTTCTGATTCAGATTCCCATACAAGCACAATTTTATTAGTTTCTTTGAACCCATTAAAAAGTTTAAGTCTTACAGGAAGAACAAGATCACCCAATTGTGCTCTTATCTCGCCGGCACCAAAACTGGTAGAATGAATGTTTAAATAGGATAAGCCAAGTACCATTGAATCAGCAAAAGTGCTTCTTATAGTTGCGGTACCGGTCACATTTCCGGACGTGGTTCCTGAATATAATAACGGAATCACTACTCCGCCATTTGTTCCTGCGGCACCTCCGTGGATATGCGTATTGCTTATATTACCCACCAGCTCCGAAAAGTTGCCTGTAACATAGACCTTGTTAGTCAGTTTGTCAAGTAAAACAGTTGCAGTTCCGGTACCGGGGGATACAACGGGCACTGCAGCAACTGATTGAGAGGCCTGCAAATTCCCCTTAAAGTACTGTGATGCGCCCATAGAAGCAGGTAATAGTTGCGCCCTTATTTCACCACCCGGAAAAGAAGCGTTATGAACATTTGAATACATATTTCCAGCAAGGAGATCTGCCTCCTGGGGCTCGGTGAGTGTAGCAGTGCCTGTAAGTGTACCGGTAGTGCCACCTGTGTTGGTAAGGTTAAATAAGACTCCTGCATTAGCGCCAGCACCAGCCGGTCCATGTATATGAGATACGGTGGCGGCTGCCGTGAGGTTTTGGTAATCCCCCACCAATTCTAAAAAGTTGGTTTCGGAATTATATTTTACTATCACCGTGCCTCTTGCCGTGGATGCATTTGCAGGAAATTCCTGGTCACCCCCGAATGCATTGGCAAAAAACCACATCTGGCTAAGCTGGGTGAGTTGCCCCCTGATCTCGCCGGCTGCAAAAGGGCCGGGAGTATGAACATTTACATAGGTGTTCCCAGCCAGGATATCATCACGGGTTGCAGCAGAAATTACACGGGATGTATCCAGCGTGCCCGAATCAGTAGCTGTGAATATCAGCGGAACAATTACTCCCCCCGGAACACCAGGAGCGCCGGAATGAATATGTGCATTACTGGCAGCAACCGTTAAGCCGGAGTAACTACCTGTTAAAAACAATTCATTGGTAGCTTTGTCGATCAGTACGTTAACGGAACCTGTTGCCGGTGATGCATTGGGAGGAGTTGACTGGGCACCCTGAAGCCGGGCATTCAGGAGTTCCGTTTGACCATCTGTTGTTACGGTAAGTTGCGCCCGGATCTCTCCTCCGCCGTAGGTCTGACTATGCACATTCACATAGTTAATGCCGGCTAAAAGATCTGCTTCCTGGGGTTCGGTAAGTGTCGCCGTTCCACTGAGGGTGCCGATGGTACCACCTGTGAAGTTCAGAGGAAATAAAACACCCGCATTAACGCCAGGACCGGCAGGCCCATGAATATGAGCATTAGTAATTGTATCAGTAAGATTCCTGTAATTGCCCCATAGTTCCAGGAAATTTGTAGCGGTATTATATTTAACAATAACAACTCCGCTTGCAGGAGAGACAATTGCAGGCCCTGCCTGGATTGCCTGCAAAGTGCCTTTTAAATAACGAATTTGGGCATTTACTGCATTAAATAAAAACAAAATGGTTATTAGAAAAGTAATTTTTGATTTCATAACAATAATTTAAAAATGAGTGATTTTGTTTATATAAATTCAGAAATAAATAATGCCTTTTTCAAAAATAGATTTTTACCAATTGGTGCAAATTCCGGAATCAATAAAATCCAATTAGCCAGCGCTAAAATATAATCTTGTGGAATCAATGGTCCCTGTAAATAATCTTGGCTAACGTTTTAAAACGTATGAAATTAATATTGAGTTGCCTTCATATCAAAAGAAATTGCCACTTAAATTAAATGGGACGAATGGGCTGATTCAGGGGAAGAATAAAAATGTAACACTTAAAATGACAAAACAATTTACGAATATTTTTTGGTAAGTCCGCTTTTGGAGTACTGGCCAGGATAATTAATCAGGAAAAACGCCCGGGATCAAAAGCCTCCGCATTTACGGAAAGAGGTTCACCGTTCGCAAATTCCGCAACCAGTTTGCCGGTAGCAGGTCCCAAACTTATCCCCATCATGGAATGACCACCGGCGATGATGAGATTCTTAATTTTTTTACTGCGGCCCAGGTAGGGTAAACCATCCGGAGAACAGGGACGAAAGCCATACCAGATATCCTTAGTTTCCGGTAATGCTACCTGCAAACCAGGAAAATATTTTGGCACGGCTTCTATAATACCCTTTACCCTGTTGATATTGATCTTGTTGTTGATGCCTGCGATTTCCATAGTGCCACCATAACGCATGCGGCCATCCATCGGTGTGATTGCCACCTTTGCTTCACTAAGTATGGCGGGAATTCTAAGCTTTCTAACAGGATCATTTTGGGTAATGGAATAACCTTTCCCCGGCATCAACGGGATATGTATTCCAGCCATTTTACTCAATTCCGGTAACCATGAACCACCCGATAACACAAACACATCAGCAGAAAAACGCTCGTCAGAAGAGTTTACATTTTTTATCCTGCCATTCTCCAGGTCCATATTCCCTATACAACAATTGGTTCTGATCAAAACGCCATTCCCGGTAAGCGACTTAATTAATTGTTCCATTAATTTGTTGGGATATAAATGGGCATCACAATGATAATGAACAGCACCCGCCACATCTAATTGTACATCAGGTTCTAATAGCTGTGCCTGTTGCATTGTTATCGGTTCTGCATCTAATCCTAATGACCTGGCTCTTTCTGCAAGCAGCATTTCTTCTTCCCCCGCCTTTGCCGTTTTGTAATACATGATAATTCCCTTTTGCTCCAAAGCAAAATCAAAGCCGGGATCCTTTGCTAATTCCCTGTATAAATCACTGCTCAATAAATGAAGGTCAAGCAAGGAGGTAGCGCCAAGATCAACATTTTTTTTATTGGCATGCCGTATAAATTTAATGCCCCATTCTGCCAACCGCCAGCTCAGCGCCGGCTTAATATAAAAAGGGCTCTTGCTTTCAAACATCCATTTAATACCCTTCGCCACAATTCCCGGGGATGCCAGTGGTACAAAATGGCTGGGTACAATCATGCCTAAATTACCAAATGAACAATTGTCTTCCAGGTCACCTTTTTCCAGCACTGTTACCTGCCATCCGCTCTTTTGCAAATACAAGGCAGAGCACAAACCAATAATTCCACCACCAATTACAACCGCTTTCATTGTTATTCTTTTGTAAATAATAAATATTGCAAGGCTAACTGAAATAAAATCGATTCCATGTTTATAGCTTTGGATCCATGCTGAAAAGCTTACTTTCTGACAGGTATGTCGTGAATATTACAAACAAATTTATTCGAACCACATAACTACATAGAAAACATAGGAGCCGGGACTAAAAATTCTACAAACGTATTTATTTGAACCACATAGGGACATAGGACACATGAGATCCTGGGCCAAAAATTCTACATTCTTATCTATGCGAACCACATAACTACATAGGAAACATAGGAGCCGGGACTAAAAATTCTACAAACGTATTTATTTGAACCACATAGGGACATAGGACACA
>JBDTWP010000194.1:0-12127 GCA_040006615.1 Ferruginibacter sp. | reverse complement strand
CTTATCAAACCTTCACTGCTGATAAATTCTGTGTACATCAGGTCGGCACCCTTGTCTTTGCAGACTGCTCTGAATGGCGGATCACTTACATCCTCCATCGGAGCAAGGAGTAAGGGAAATTCAGGAAGAGGTATGTTACCGATGAAAGGCATGTAATTGGTTTTCGGTTTTCGGTTTAGTGTTTACTGTTTAGCGTTTACTGTTTAGCGTTTACTGTTTAGCGTTTACTGTTTAGTGTTTACTGTTTAGCGTTTACGGTTTAGCGTTTACGGTTTAGCGTTTACGGTTTAGCGTTTACTGTTTAGCGTTTACTGTTTTCGGTTTTCGGTTTTCGGTTTGGTGAGCCTGGTTATAAGATAAAGTGTTAATGACAGAGAAGTGAAATAAAGCTTTATAGGTTTTCCCCGTTATTCCGGCAAATGTATTTTCACAATAAAAACTCAAAACCACCAACCAAAAACCCCGGTTTTATAATTTTCCCCGGCATTTATACTGCTGGAATTTAAATAACAGAAAACCATAAACCGTAAACCGCAAACTTTATAAACTATTTTGGCTGTAAATTTACGCACTAATAAGCAAATACTATGGCGCATTTAGCAACAAAACGTTTTAATTACTGGAGTCAACTGGCTATTATAACTGTATTTACAGGTGTGGGATTATTAATAGGAATATTTGCAAGCCTTATTCCCCTGTTGGGAAAAATAAACCTGGGTGATTTAAAAGCTACCACTTCGGCGCTAAATGTAGAAAATCTATTTAAGCCGGAAAATGCCGGCATATTGAGATGGGTGCAATTTATTTCAACCCTTTTCTGGTTTTTTCTACCCCCGGTATTTTACGCATTGCTTTGCCATAAAAAAGCATTCGTTCACTTAGGATTTCGAAAAAGTGTTAACCTGAAATCCGCAGGGGTAGTAATGCTGATCATGTTAGCTGCCCTTCCAATAGTAGGTGCTTTGCAGGAATTAACAGAAATGCTGCCCTGGTCAAAGGCTACCCTTCTGAAATTTAAGGTAGCTGAAGATAGCTATAACAAAATGGTGGCAGTAATTGCAAGAATGAATAATTTTTCAGATTATTTGATATCAGTAATCGTGATCGCTTTTTTACCAGCAGTATTTGAGGAAACTTTGTTCAGGGGTGGATTTCAAAACTTATTTTCCCGTTGGTTCAAAATGCCAGTGCTGGCAATTGTGGTAACTGCCATCATTTTTAGTGCAGTGCATGGCTCTTACCTGGGCTTTTTGAGCCGTTTCGCGCTTGGTGTGGTATTGGGCTGGATTTATTACCGTACCGGTAATATCTGGCTAAGTATACTTGGCCACTTTTTTAATAACGTTTTTGCGGTAACGGCTTTGTACCTGACTACAAGACCCGGAGAGAAACTGGATCCTTCAAAAATAGACGAACGCTTTCCTTTATGGATTGGACTGGTGGGTATTGCGGCCGTTTATGGATTATTTATTTTATTTGAAAAAGTAAGCAAAAAGGAAATTAACCGGCCGGGAGAGGAATTGCCCATGCCAGGTGTTGAATACAGTAATAATCCTTTTGCAGAGGATATCGCAACAGTTGATGAACCAGGGCAATGAACAATGGGCAATGGGCAATGGGCAATGGGCAATGGGCAATGGGCAAAGAGCAATGAGCAATAGGCAATTAGCAATAGGCAAGGGGGAATGGGCAAAGAGCAAGGGGCAATGGGCAAGGGGCAACTTACTAATAAAATAACACCAGATTGAATGGCAATAAATATTGAGACGCTAAAGACCCGTGCCTTAACCGCACTGATCTTTGTAGCAATAATGATGGTTGGATTATTGTGGAATGAATGGATTTTCCTGGCATTGTTTACGCTGATCCATTTTGGCTGCTGGTACGAGTTTGTTAAAATGACCAGGAAAATTTACGGAGAAACCCATTTAAAATATGATTTAACCGGTGTATTATATATCACCATGCCCATCTGCATGTTGATAGACCTGAGAACCAACTGGAGTAATTTTGGAGGTTCTAAACCTGGCTATAGTTTTGGCAATACCATTCCGGTAATAATTTTTTTTAGCATCTGGGTTAATGATACTATGGCTTACCTGGTTGGTTCATTTATTGGCAAGACCCCATTTTCCAAAATATCTCCCAAAAAAACATGGGAAGGAACTATCGGAGGCGTAATATTATGCGTTGTGGTGATTGGCTTTGTCTTCCCTTTATTGGCGGAACGATTTTTTTATCCATTTGCCGAAAGACAAACCTATTTTATCATTGCCGCTATCTGTGCATTTTTGGGAACTGCCGGCGACCTGTTGGAAAGTAAGCTTAAACGGATGGCCAATATAAAAGACAGCGGTGCTGTCATGCCTGGCCATGGTGGATTTTTGGACCGTTTTGATTCTTTGCTGGTCGCCACACCATTTGTTTGGCTGTACCTGAAATTATTTGTATAGCTTATTGGCCGCGGCCTGCGGCAGGTGGCTTATATTTGCCGTTCAATTGAAAAGCATGACAATACATAGAGAAGGTTATAAAAGCATCGCTATCGGTACAATGATTTTCGGCGCTTTAAATTTAATCTTTTTTTATTTTTTTAGCGTTTACCTGCCTGTATTGGCCTGGATCTTTTTTTTCGTATCCTTTGGCCTGTTACTTTTCCTGGTCTCTTTTTTTCGCATACCAAACCGTACACTCACCCTCAATGACGGTGTGATAGTGGCTCCTGCTGATGGAAAAGTAGTAGTTATTGAGGAAGTAGTAGATCCGGAATATTTTCGAAATAAACGTTTACAGATTTCCATTTTTATGAGCCCTTCCAATGTGCATGTAAACAGGAATCCGATAAGTGGCGAAGTAATATATAACCAATACCACAAGGGGAAATACCTGGTAGCCTGGCATCCTAAATCATCCACTGAAAATGAACGCCACTCCGTTGTAATCAGGAAAGGGAATACGGAGATCCTGGTAAAGCAGATCGCAGGCGCCCTGGCAAAACGCATCATAAATTATTTGCAGGTAGGCCAGCATGTGAGACAAACCGCGGAAATGGGCTTTATTAAATTTGGCAGCAGGGTAGACCTGTTATTACCGGTGGGTACAAAAATCAATGTGGCATTAAACCAGGAGGTACAGGGTGGCGTTACAGTAATTGGTACATTAAATACATGAAGGAAATTGCATTTTTCATTATCCCACAGGCTAAGCCTGTGGTAACTCAATCCCGGCCAGGCCCTTCCAGCCCAGGTACCGCCCATCTAAATTTTAACAGTTCAGACTTTGACAATTGCAATTTAGGGGCTATATTCACGCTGAATAAAAACAATCAACAAACTAACGCATATGAAAAAAGTCTTTTTATTAGCAACCGCCGCATTATTGATTACAGGGGTTAGTTTTGCCGATAACGGAAAAAAGAAAAATAAGGGTGCAAAAGGAAAAACCTGTTCTGGTAAAACAGCAGGCTCGGAAAAATCATGCTGCAAAGACAAGAACAAAACTGCAAAAATCTAAATGACAGTAACCGGGTTTAAAAGAAACCTTCCCTTTTCCGGGAAGGTTTTTTATTTTGAAAAGGTATTATATCCATGACCTCTACATGTGTAGACCGAAAATCCATACCGGCCATCTTATTTTGTCCGGATTATAAAGGCCGCAATAAAAGAAAGAATGGTAATGATAAAGCCATACATGAATATGATATAGGCAACTTTTATGTATTTGTATTTCCATACAAGGATAATTCCCTGGTAATAAATATCTCTTGATAAGCTATCGTATAATTCATTTTTATCCTTATAAGTTTCCTTCATGGCCTTTTTATAATCAGTCAGGGTAAGTTTTGAAAAGTCCCCAAAAAACAAAATGTTAACCTCATTGCCGTGTTTATACTTGCTTTTCGGATCCTTTTTTATAAATTTTGGTATAGTGGAAATAACAGCGAGGACGATTGTGGTAACACAGGTAATTACCAATAATAAAGTGGGGAATAAGAGATACCTGTTTTCGTCCAGCTTGGTAATCAAAACTGACAATACGATTGAAACAACAATGGAATTAATGCTGATTAACAGGCTTGCTTTATCGTGAGCCATGCTGGACAATTCCATATGACGCCTCTCCGATATTCTAAAAAATGTTTCAACGCCTCTTTCCAGTTTTATATCTTCCAGAAATGGTTCTAAAGATTTTTCACTATTGTCTTGCAGTTGGGATTGTTTGGCCTGTTCCTTCCCGTAATTTTGCAAATCAGTTTGCTGTTGCAGCAAAGCCTTCCTCTTTCGTTTTTTCTTTCCAAATAATGCCCTCGCAGCGGAAGTAAAATAAAAATGCTCATTAAGTGTGTTTATATTTTCATTCAGCCAGTCTTTATCTGAATATTCCATTTTACCCGCTGTTTCCCGTTCCAGTCTTAAGTTTTCAATATTTTGCAAATAATTTTTATCCGCTAAATGATACATGCTTGCATCGCAAATTACCTGGCCCATCAGCGTTACTGGTTGCTGCGGAATACGGGTTGATAGTATGATTTCTTCAATGGTCCTTTTTATTTCCTCATCAACAGATTTTTCGCTCAGATATTCATTCGCCAGTGCAACGGATGCGCTTTGATAGTTAAAATAATCTTTACAGTACCCGGTTTCCAGCAACCATGCGGCCAGGAGAAGAATCTCCAAATCTTCTTTCTTTATATTCATCTGTTCACCCAGCCTCCCGCAGTTTCTTACAATATTAAGGGCCCTGTTGTAATTGTGAAAACTAAAATCAGGGGAAAACTCAGCATGGTAATATTTCTCTATGAAAATTGCAGTTTCATGCAGTAACCCGGTGGTAAGTTTCATATACATTGATTTTAAATAATTGAAATAACTCTTTAATTATTCCTGCCTGGCATTTGTTATAAAAATATTTTTGACTTCCGCGTTATTCTTTATGGTTTTAAAAAACTCTTCCAGGAAATAAGCCATTTCTTTTTTGTTTTTCTGGTTCAGTAAATCAAAGCCGTTTATAATTGAAAATATTTCCTTTTCTTTTTGAAGCATCAAATCAATTACAAGCTGGGTTTCTTCGATGGTTGTTGCAAATCCCCGGTATACACGTTGGGTTACCCTTTCAATGCCAAGGTCCGGAGGAGGTGTGGCGTAATTAGCATTTACCAATCCGCTCATATCAAAATCATAAGCTACTGGTATGGGTAAAGCGTAATTTTCTTTTTTTGGTATTAACAGTTTAATGTTGTGATAATTCGGTATTGACCAGTCTGCGTTTCCTATCATGTATTGAAAAACTGATAATAGCGTGGTCTGGTAACTATGTGTGCCTGTGGGGCTGTACCTTGTTAATTTTTTTTCCAGGCATTTGTTTCTTTTAGCCACCCCGTCAATATCTTCCAATACGAAGGCACATTGCGAATAGGGCTTTACTTTTCCTTTAGAATCTGTGTATGTTACATGCATTAACCTTACCCTGAAACTGAAATCGGTTAACAGGTTGTAAATTTTATAGATAAGATATTCTTTAAAAAGAAATTGTTCATCAATACTGTTTTTCCAGCAGCCGCTAACCATCTTTAAACTTTTTAAGGGGGCAAGCTGATTGGTGGCAATATTATTAAACTGCAACATCAGCGATGACAGGTAACAATGATCCTTTCTGAAATGGCCCCTTTGTTTCAGCATGATATTTTCTTCTACAATGCTGCTATCGGGAAATTTGCAGGTAATAAATGCGTCAACTGGTTTCAGGCTTACCTTTTGTGTCAGCAGGTTTTTGATATCTGTTGTTAATTTTATATCAAGGATACGTTCATCAGTAAAAAAATCCTTTGCCTTAATTTCCTTTTTTTGTGCTTCAATAAAGGATGAAAAAAGCAAAAAGAAAACAGGAAGGATCCACTTAAGACTTTTCATCATGATTTTAATTAATGTTTGAGTGCATACCAGAGATGAAAGAAAAGTACAAAAAGTTTTATGAAGTACCCAAACTTGTTTTTGGCAGCTACCCGGTAAACGTTGGAATAGCCAGCCTGCCTATGGAATTCCCGAACTATTGTCTATTTGATTTAAAGCGTGTGGCAAATATCACCAATAAATTATGGATCGATTGAGAAATTCATTTCCCTGTTGCATAATTAAAATGGTAATTTTAAAACGACGAATATAATGGCTGTATATACAATATATATTTTGGCAAAATATAATTTTAAAAAAATTAAAGAATTAAGATTATGAAAAGAATAATTACGCTCTACATACAATGTTTCTTATGCATTATAACATGTGCACAGAATGTAGGTATTGGTACTACTACCCCAACCGGCCCCTTATCGTTTGATAATATCCCCGGCAATAAAATTGTATTTTGGGGTGATGGCGCTACTGCCCATTATGGTTTGGGAATCCAGAGTGGGTTACTGCAGTTATATACGGACATACCAAATTCTGATATTGCTTTTGGATCGGGCCGTTCAGAGTTGTTCAGCGAAAGAATGAGATTAATTAATGGAGGAGGAGACGGACTTATGCTCAATGGAAGAATTACTTTAAGGAATGGAACCAGTCCCCTTGATCCGAATTATGGCAGTGGCATATGGATGTACAAATCCGATAATAGTGGATTACTAGGTTTTATGGGTGTTCAAGACAACCAGAACCTGGGATTTTATGGAGGACCTGCCGGATGGGGTTTTACCTACGACGCCATTAATAGCCGTGTGGGGATCGGAAATAATAACCCCAACGCGCCGCTGGCTTTCCCTCCTTCCCTGGGTAAGAAAATAACTTTATATCCCGGTGCTACAGGTGATGTTGGCTTTGCTGTTGCAGGTAACAGGTTACAAATTTACAGTGATAATCCCAATGCAGATGTTGCGATTGGATACGATGCTGCAGGAACTTTTAATGAACGGTTTGCTGTAAAGCCAACCGGTGCATTGGCGCTCAACGGTAACGTGGGTCAGACGGGCCAGGAATTAATATCTTCGGGGCCTGGTTTACCGGCTGCATGGGTGAACCGCCCTACTGTAATATTTTTTAATAAGTCTGGTGCCATTAACCTGGGTGGTAGTTCACTTTGTGCAGATATAGGCGGGGTTAACGGGCAGTCCTTTTCATTAGGCTCCAATTCTTTTATCACCTACCAATTTTCCATTCCCCTTTTTGCTAATAATGGAGCTTTTGGAGGGTCTTCAAGAGGAGGTATCAGTATCCAGATTCTTAATAATGCCGGCACTGTGGTGTCGCAAGGCAGTTCCCAATTTGAAGTAAGTAATTTTATAAGCAGGCACATCCATGTGGTAGGTATTGGAGATCTACCTGCAGGAACTTATAGCGTGCGGGCAAGGTTGATACGGAATTCAACAGCCGATGGTGCCACCAACGATAATTTCGGCGTTTTTGGGAGTACCGCAGGCTGCAATGATATTCCCATAAATAGCGGTCAGTTAATTATCCAGGTGTTTCCTAAATAGTCATTCGTTAATAGTTGCAGAAAGATCATTATTTACATTTAATTGCAGGGCAATCCTGATTGCATTGCCTGTACCAGTTGCATTGTATCTGGAAATGAATTGACTTATCTAAGGTGGTTCCAATATCTCATCACACAAGCACTGAAAATTTAAAAAATGTCTTCCAATTCCTTAAGATGCTTAATGATATAGGTTGGTTGCAATTCAGTAATAATATTAATATGATTCACAAAAACAGAATCCATACCGGCATTTATCGCACCCTGTATATCAGCATCTAAATCATCTCCCAGCATAATACAATTGGCTAAAGTGGCCCCGGCCTTCTGCATGGCAAAATCAAAAATTTCCTTCCGCGGTTTCAAACTGTTGCTTGCTTCAGATGTGATCACGTTCCTGAAATACCTGCCTAAACCGCTATGATTCAATTTGCTCCACTGTGTCTTTTCAAAGCCGTTGGTGATCATATGCAACTCATAATTTTTTCCGGATAAATAATCCAGTATTTCAATGGTATGAGGAAATAATAGTTTCTTGACAGGTAGCATTTCCAGGAATTTGTCACTGATAACTCTTGCCAGTTTTTCGTCACCGATTTTAAACTCGAGCAAGGTACGCCACATTCGCTTCCATTTTAACTCTTCGCTGGTGATATACCCCTTGTGATAGCGGTTCCATAATATTTCATTGTGGTGCAAATAGTGAATGTAAAACACCTCAAAAGGCTTCACTCCCAATGAGGCCAAATTAAAAAAAGAATAAATTTCTGTAAGTGTTATTTTTGCGTTGGCATCAAAATCCCAAAGAGTATGATCTAAATCAAAAAAAAGATGTTTATACTTCATAATAATTCCGGGCAATGATTATTGAACTATACAAACGCAAAATTAGGGGTAGATATTTTATTAAACCCAAAACAATCAGGATAGGCCCAATCAATTCAATTTTTTAATATGAATGTAATAATCACGGGTGCTTCAAAAGGAATTGGCAAGGCCCTGGCAACATCATTTGCAGCAGAGGGGGCCACTCTTTTTATTTGTGCCAGGAATGAGATTTACCTGTACAACACGGTGGCGGAATTGCAGACAGTATACCCTGATTGCGTTATAAAAGCAAAGCCTTTTGATATATCTGTTAAAGAAGAAGCAAAGGCTTTCGGGGCCTGGGTATTGTCCGGGATTAAGGATACCGTTTCAGGCATGGTGGATGTTTTGGTGAATAATGCCGGATTATTTACACCGGGCAGTATTTATGACGAAGAAGAGGGACTGCTTGAAAAACTGATCGAAACCAATTTATACAGCGCCTACCATCTTACCAGGACCCTGGTGCCAGCAATGATTGAAGCTAAAAAGGGGCTTATCGTAAATATCTGTTCCATAGCCTCTTTACAAGCTTATAGCAACGGCGGAAGTTATGGTATCTCCAAATTCGCGTTAATGGGTTTTAATAAAAATCTGCGGGAGGAACTAAAGCCACACAGGGTAAAAGTAATGGCTGTATATCCCGGAGCGGTAATGACGGATTCCTGGGGAAATTTTGATAATTCGTCACTTCGGATAATGGAAGCAGGCGATATAGCCAACATGATCCTGGCGGCAAGCAAGCTATCACCCCAGACAGTTGTTGAGGATATTATCATGCGTCCATTATTGGGAGACCTACCCTGATTTCCTGGTTGAAGATTGAAGGTTCATGGCTGATAGTTGATGGTTTGATGGATCATGGTTGGTGGGTATAGATTCATGGTTGTGCATTGATGGGATGCTGTTAAAATCTATGAACAATGAACTATGAAAAATTTTCTACAACCATTAACACCATTTCTATTATTGCCGCGATACTATCATTTATTTTTGTAACTGCAATTATGGCACTCCAATCAAAAAAATTATTTTGTTTCTTTTCTTTATTAATAATGGTATGCCACTACACTTTACCGGCACAAACCAGTTTTACGGCAAAGATCTCTCCGGGTTCCATTGGCAAAAACGAAACTGCTGAACTAAGAATCATGATAGATTTTACACAGCAGGTTGACGGGTACATACCACCTTCTTTAAAAGATTTTATTATTGTCAGCGGACCCAACCAGGAGAATGGTATGGAAAGCTACAATGGCGTAACCCGGCAATATATTGGTATTACTTACGAGTTAAAACCAAGATCGACCGGCAGTTTTACAATTGCCAGCGCTACCGTAAAAGCCGATGGTAAAATTTTAAAGAGCCCCCCGGTAACGCTGGTGGTAACCAAAAATTCATCAGGCAATAGCCAAAACAATGCCGGCTCCGGATTTGGAAGTTTATTCCCTTTTACTGAACCTGTAATCCAATCATCCTACAACGATTTTATAATAAAAAAAGGTGAAAAGATAGCCGAAAAGATCAATAAGAATATTTTCATCAGGGTAGAAGTAAGCCAGCATTCCTGCTATGTTGGTGAGCCCGTGGTCGTCACCTATAAACTATATACCAGGTTAAAATCGGAAAGCAATATTACTAAAAACCCGTCTTTCAATGGCTTTTCGGTAATTGACCTGTTGCCACCGGGCAATAACTATTATTCGATCGAAAAATTAAACGGGCGCGAGTACAATGTGTATGTACTTCGCAAATCGCAATTGTATCCTTTGCAGGCAGGTCCCGTAGAATTAGAAAGTGCGGAAGTCGAAAACAATATACATTTTATAAAAGAAGAATATATTATCAGGCAAAGGAATGGAATCGATGATATGTTCCGTGATTTTGCGCAAACGGCTATACCGGCAGAAGGTATACAGGATGAAAAAGTGACCCTGCAAAGCAAACCGGAGTTAATTATTGTTAAGCCTTTACCAGAAAAAGAAAAGTCTCCCTTATTTAAAGGTGCCGTTGGAAATTTTACCATCGAAGCTTCCCTGGAAAAAAGCAGTTTTACCACGGATGATGCAGGAAAACTACATATTGCTATTTCCGGTAATGGCAATATGTCATTGATCGTTCCTCCGGATATTGCCTGGCCTCAGGGTATAGAACCTTATGAACCAGGAACAAAGGAGCAACTGGATAAACGAACCGTTCCTGTAAGTGGCACAAAAGTTTTTGAATATCCTTTTACGGTAGCCAAACCTGGCGACTACTATATACCGGCAATTGATTTTAGTTTTTTTGATGCAAAGGGAGGCAGGTATAAAACGGCAAGCACAAAACCTTTGCCTGTTAAAGTTTCAAAGGGTAGTGGCAGGAACCCGCTCATTGTAAACGGTAATAATATTAAAACCGGCAAGGATCATTTTTTTGATACCATATTCACCAATCGTTGGTTAATTGTAATACCGCTTGCAATACTGATACTCACCGGGTTGCTTATCTGGCTGCATAAGGAAAAAAGTAAACCTGTCGCCGCACCAAAAAGGGCGGCTGATACCACCCCTGAAACTCTAACGGAACTTATGGAAATACCGGTTAACCCCCTTGTGTTAACTGAAGAAAAACTGGTGAGCCAGGATACCCGTGGATTTTATGAAGCACTGAACAAAGAGTTAAGGAAATATCTGGCAGATAAGCTCCAGATTACTTTGGCGACAATTAATAAAAAAAGAATTGCAGAGGAAGCAGATAAGAAGGGTGTGACTGTGTATACCAGCCTGCAAATTCAGCAATTGCTGGATGATATTGAATGGCAGCTATACACTCCATTTGCCGCAGAAGATAAAATGCAGGACATGTACAACAGTGCGGATGCCATTGTACACACTTTAAATAGTACTATTCTGTAAATCTATATCCTATGCCCCTAACTGAATGAAAGTATTGGGGATTGCGGCTGTCAGCTTCAAAATATTTACGAAAGCTTAAAATAAAATTATCAATGGTCCGGGTAGTAGGATATACATTGTAACCCCATACGGCCTGTAAGATCTTTTCCCTTGTTACTACTTCATTCTTATTTTCAATCAGCAGTTTCAACAGCATGATCTCCTTCCTGGTGAGGGTAATTTTTTTACCATCCTTTGTTATACATTCAAGTGCCTTGAAATCTACCTGGTTCTTACCAAAATGGTAGATCTGCTGCAATGGTTTTCTCATTGATAAGCGGTGGCTTTTTTCTACCAGCTTATTTACCCTCAGTAATAATTCCTCCAGGTTAAATGGCTTGGTAAGATAATCATCAGCGCCCTTTTTTAAACCCAATACCCTGTCGGCACTGCTGTTCCTGGCACTCAGAATCAATATGGGTATGTCAATATTTTGCAGGCGAATACTTTCACATACGCTTATGCCATCCAGTTCCGGAAGCATTACATCCAGTATCATCAGGTCAAAATGTTCCTGTTGTACCGCTTTCAATGCTTCTACTCCATCGTAAGCGCTGGTTACTTCATAATTTTCCAGTTCGAGGTTCAGCTTTAATGCTTCCTGGAGGTTTTCCTCATCTTCCACCAATAAAATAGAAGTTTTCTTATTTACCATGGTATTTTAATTGATAAATCGGATAATTGATAATTGATAATTCGGATAATTCGGATAATTGATAATTGATAATTGATAATTGATAATTTTTTCAATGCATGAAGTATTCGTTGTTGTTTATTGTTAATTCGGATAATTCGGATAATTGATAATTCGGATAATTGATAATTCGGATAATTGATAATTCGGATAATTGATAATT
>JBDTWP010000193.1:0-12133 GCA_040006615.1 Ferruginibacter sp. | reverse complement strand
GAAAGGGATGATGAGTGTATTCCAAATTGTCGCGGCAACAGGTGGTTTGTGAGGACACAAGCCACGGCCCAGCCTCGGTCGCGCCCCACCGACAGAAATCAGGAGCGACAATTTGGAATGCACCCGGGATGATCTGTGGTTCGTTGTTCTTTTTTTGTTTTTAAGCCTTTATTAAGGTTTCAATATCGAGTTTTTTCATTTTCATAATAGCCTGCATTACTTTTTGAGCTTTTTCGGGGTCTGTCATTAAGCTACCAATTATTTTGGGTACTATTTGCCAACTTACACCAAATTTATCTTTAAGCCAGCCACACATACTTTCCTGCCCGTCGTTGGTCAGAATGTCCCAATAGTTATCAATTTCTTCCTGAGTCTCACATTCAACAACCAGGGAAACACCTTCGTTAAATTCAAATTCATGTTGACCAAAACCATCCATTGCCGCAAATAGATTTTGGTTTAAGGTAAAATGTCCAAATTTTAAATTCCCTTCCGCTTGGGATTCTCCAGCCACATAGGTCTGTAAAGTATGTATTTGTGAATTTGGAAAAAGGGAAGTATAAAGTTCAATAGCTTGTTGAGCTTTACCATATTGTTTTCCGACAAAAAGGAAGCTCGGTATAATTTTCTGCCCGGTCTTAGGCAACTCACCTAACATTAGTTGCCAGGTCATTCCAAATTTATCAACCACCCAACCATATTTTTCGCTCCATGGATATTTGTTTAAAGGCATCATTTCCTTCCCCCCTTGTAATAGTCTGTTCCAAATGCGCTCTGTTTCTTCATTTGACTGACAGGTAACAAACAAGGAAATTGACGGGTTGATTTTGAACATTGGCCCGCCATTCAATGCCATTATCACTGTCCCTTCTATTTCAAACTTGACTACCATTGGTGATTCCGCCGTTATTTTTGAATTGCTGAAAATGGAGCAATATAAGTCTGCTGCTTCTTTGGCTTGTCCATCAAACCATAGGCAAGGGAAAATAGTATTGTTCATAGCTGCATTTTTTTTTATAAATATATTGGTTATAAAGATAGCTCAAACTTATTTTTGTCTCTGCACATATTGCAGGATGTCGGTTATCAATTGCCGCGAAGGTTCCGGGCTTGCGAACCATGTTAGTTCATTGCCTGTCCGGTCCGGGATTCGTCGTAGTGAGCCAAATTCTCCGCTGTTTTGGATTCTTAGGGCTCATTTCTTTTTCTTTCATAATAGCTCCTCACAAGCCCATTGGTACATGCCTCAGTTCGGGTATGTTTGAATTGAAGATCAGTATCAAGATAACCGAATAGTGGAATGCCGCTGCCTATAAGTATTGGTATACTGGAAATTATCAGCTCGTCGATGAGGTCTTCTTTTAAAAAACTTTGTATCACTTTCCCGCCGTCAACATAGATATTCGAAAAGCCTTTACCGGAAAGGTAACTCAGCAACTCACCCGGCTCCATTGACAGAACGGTTACTTTATCTCTTAATCCATCCGGAACCTGTTTAATGCTGGTGCTTAACACAAATACTGTTGTTTGATAAGGCCAGGTGGGAAAACCAGGTACTTTATCAAAAGTTCCCTTTCCTATTACGATCGCATCAATCCTGCTCATGAATTCTTCATAGGCATGGTTAGCGTCATCGTCTGCGTATTGAACGAGCCAGTCAATGTCGCCATCCTTTCTGGCGATAAAACCATCAAGACCGTTCCTATATAAACTTTTGTTTTCATTTACCTGTTTATTATGAATTCAGCAAACGTGTAATGACCGTCATAGTCAATGATGGCTGCCGTCTTATTTTAAAGCTGAACCCGGTCCGAATGGTTTATATCTTGGTATCCATCGGTGAACATTTCTTTTATATTCCCGGTATTCACCGCTAAACTTTTCTTCCAGATTAGGTTCTTCATATAAAGTGAACCAGGCGTTATTTATTATAAAGAAAACCAACGCCCATATCAATATGTTTAATGACAGGATAGCAATCGATTCCCCGATCAATACTGTTAATACTCCCATTATCATTGGATTTCTCACGTATCCATACATTCCGCCTATAATCAATTTTTTCGTTGGGCTCCAGGGAGCCAATGTTCCTCTTCCAATACTTATAAAGGTCGAAATCGTCATTGTCATAATATACAATCCTGCACACATCATAATCAGCCCCGGAAATAGAGCCGGCATAAATTTTACCGATATGTTTCTCTCAATGTAAAATGGAACTAAAATCAATGCGGTAATTGGCAGGATGAAAGATATTATCTGTTTTACTGCATTTTTCAAGTCTCACTATTTTAGGTCATTTTTTTATAATGGTACTCCATCCGCTGTTTAAAAGACTTGTAGCCAATGTTCTGCATTTGAAGTACTTTAATTAGATCCTGTTCCCGTCCTGTATCCGCTCTGGCAGACTAATTGGTAAAATAGAAGTTTAAATTAAAAAAAGAAATCCACAATGCCTGGCAAGTCCGCCAATAATAGTGAGCGACAAATTTTCTATGCTTTATCGCCCGTTTTTTTGAGCGCCTGGCACAGTCGGGCGGGAAAAACCAATGTTTGCGGTTCGTTGTTCTTTTATGCTGTTCCAGTTTTCTTATGCCATAGGTAATAGGAAAGAAATAAAAAACCAATGGGCAACACCATGAATGTAACTTGTAACTGAAACCCTTCTTTTGCGATAACTGAATAGGTTGCCGCAATTAAATCATAAAATAATCCCGCATAAGCCCATTCTTTGATTCTTTTGAAACCAGGAATAAGAATTGCAATCACCCCTAATAACTTTGCGATACCAATAAAAGGGATAAAATATTTTGGATAACCTAAACCTGTTGTAACCATTGTTACAGCATCCGGAGCCACGAGAATATCAGGAATAGCCGAAAACAACATAAATGCACCAAAAATTCCTGTAATAATCCAGTAAGCAATTTTTGTCTTTTTCATCTTTCAATTTTATTTAATGCTAATTTTTAAACTCATTTCATCTATTATTTTTAATAATATTTAATTAGTTACCACTGTTAAGCTAATTGTGAATTGGCAATGAGGAATGTTCCATATTTCGTGTTAACACTGTAACTAAGCACATATCGTTCCTACCCAACGGTTGTACCATCATCGCTTTTTCTACCCACATGACGTCCTAACGGAACGAAATAAGGATTTTGCTTAACTTAATGATTGCCCTGCGGTTTTAAATGTTTATTACTTTCCAATTAGATTTAATGACAACGGCTCTTTAATTTATCCAAAAATTTTGCGTCCTGGTGTTGCATAATTAAATAATCACAGCACCAACGCCAATGCAATTTACCCGGAAGGCAATATAATATAAAGGGTTCATAACGTCAATTTTAGGGGGTGATTGCGACATGTCAGAGACGAAATGTTTGTATGTGCTGCCCTTAAGTTTAATGTCTGCCTAACCGGGTCGGGCAGAAATTGCAATTTTGGCTGCTGAACATCTCGCCCGGATTTAAACCTTAAACGAAACAATTAAGGGAATATGGTCACTATAATCTGTCCACTGGTCGTGCGTTCCTACTTCTACATTTTCTAATTTGGTTATAAGGTCAGCCGATGCAAAACAATAATCAATATGATATGGTCTGTTTTTGTGCCGGTACATAAAATAGGTTGGATGTTCTTCCACCCCTTGATCTAAATCCAGGTGTTTATGATAAGTGCTGAAGATATTCAGTGTTGTCAATTTTTCAACGACCATTGAATGACTAATTTTGCGGTTTAATTTATCCCAAAGAACATTACTGTTGAAGTCGCCTGCCATAATAATATTTTCACTCTTTAAAATTCTTTCATAGTGACAAATAGCCTTCCAGACCTGTCCGATATAATTATAACCTGGGTCTTTCGGGTTATATGCCCAACTTGCAAAGAGAGTAATGCCATGGGAACCACCTGTCACAGCTATTGGCAAAATTATTTTTAGATCGGCATTATGGATGTCCGGTAATTTAAATTTATAATAACTGTAAGAAAAAACGCCGAGCCCCTTATTTTGATTTGATCCATACCACAAAATATCTGTCGGAATCTGCAATCAGGACATCTAACCCTGTCATTACCCATAATAATCAACCTCGGTATTAACCTCTCATAGTTCCGGAAAGGGCATATTGGATCCAATGTTGTTCCTGGTGCTGTGTTAACAATAATATGGCGTATCATTTTTTTATTACACGAATTAGGAAACACGAATTGCACGAATTAATACATGTTTAATCACTAATTCGTGTAATTCGTGCATAAAATTCGTGTCATTAATTTAGGTCATTTTAAACTTAACATTACACTAGTTGAAGAGGCTAATGGGAATGGAATTGCCGATTGCCGAGTACCCCGAACTATTCGGATGCACGTAGTCAACCGTCATGTTGGATTTTATCCGTAGCGGGTTTGTCGCCGGATCCCTGACCACGGCTTCGAAGTCGAGTACGGCGTCGAAG
Source organism: Ferruginibacter sp. (assembly GCA_040006615.1). GTDB lineage: Bacteria > Bacteroidota > Bacteroidia > Chitinophagales > Chitinophagaceae > Ferruginibacter. Next base: position 7,667 of record JBDTWP010000193.1, on the reverse strand, counting down.
TTTCCCGGTGTGCGTATCCACGTGTTCACTGCCTGTCGGGTCGCTTCATTGGCCGCCGTGTACTTGGTGGAATTGCCGATGGGGAGCAACGTAGCGCCAAAAACCTTTATCCCCGCGGCATGCGCCTGGGTGACCAGGGTCGCATATGCGTTGGTAATTGTCGACGCGGCTACCTGGTGGTAAGAGATGTCGTTGATGCCCTCCAGCAGGATGACATATCCCACATTCGGCCGGGCGAGCACGTCATCTGCGAAACGGTGCACGCCCGATGGTCCGGCGAGATCCGAAGCCACCAGCCGGTTCGAACCGATGCCCATGTTGACTACCGAGAACGGAACGCCCGAAGACAGCATTGGAAGACGGTTGGAAAGGATATCTGGCCAGTTCCCGTTGGCGTTGTTCGTGGCGCCGGCTCCGTCAGTAATTGAGTTACCGAAGGCTACGGCAACCTTGCTTGTCGCCGGCGCCCAGACTTGCAGACCTGATACCATCACCACTTGGGTGGTGGTATTGGTGAAACTCGCCAGTGGGAGCGTCGTCGACGCGGTGAAGTTGCCGCTCCTCGAGATGTAGCTCGTATGCAGCCCGGTGGGGTGGAACGTTGTTGGCCGGAAGCTTCCCGGGATGTAAACGCTGACTGAGACCGTTACATGTTGTGCAACGGTTAGGATAACCGGATCGCTCCATATCTCCGCGCCCGGGGCAAGGGTAACGCCTGGCTGGCCGCTGAAAGTCAATGTTCGGTCACTCGTGGACTGGATTGAGTTGCTCGTCGACCGCAGCGCGACATGAGCAGCTCCCACTGTCAAAGTGTTCGTCGCGAACCTGTTCGTAAGTTTCACCCTCACCTGCGATCCGCCGAGCTTAGAGAAGACGTTGAGTCGGAACGTCTGCCTGTTGAAGGTCGGGGCGGCTTGCGTCGCCCCGTTTACGGTCGTCGACAGAAACGATGCCGCCCAGCTATCGACCCATTTTTCGTTCGGTGTCGGGGCCGGCACGCTACCGGTTACCTTGGGGCTAAGAATAGCGCCTGCTTTTATGGGATCATTTTTTTTACAAGCCGCAAAAAATATTATTGATATTACAATAATAATAAAGGCTGTAATTTTATTTGCGTGAAAATTTTGCATCTTATTTATTTTAATGAAGGTTTAATTGATTATTCAAAATTTTTTATCCTGGCTTTAATGCTTCAGTTACACATAATAAATGAACACCTAATGGTTCAACATTCCTTCCGGGATAATTTAAAGGTTACTTTTTTACAATTCTTCGCTTGCATAGCTACAGTTTGGGAATTTGATGATTTGTCCACCAGGTTATACCGCTGACTAAAGAAACGAAATTTTCTTATGAATTCAAAGCCATTTAAAATTCGTACAGCCCCCATAAATAAAGAACAATAACGAAATGTGGCTATGATTCCAGGGACCGATTGTTTCTTCCCATCTGTGTCCCATTAAAAAATAATTTTGCTCCGCCAGGTGACCAACTGATGTTAGACTTCACGTACACATGTTTGTGCGACATGCCTGGAGATTCTATCTTTTACATTGCAAAGCGCCATAAAAGTCGCTGTTATTGCTACAAAAAGTGCAACTCTTGAATTGATTTTGTTTTTACTGGACTGTTCAATTGACGCGTCTATATTTTCTGCAATGTCACTCATGTTAATTTTGATTTATAATGGTACTCTAAAATTACCGCTGGCGCTTAGGGCTCACCGGGAGCACGGTATTTGTAGCTGTGTCTGACCCCATATTCTTCCAGGGACTCAAGTCCAACGGCCGCACGACTTTTATTTACATCTACTCCGCCTTCGATTGGAAAAAATTCATACTTTCCCCTTTTTTACTGCTTCCTGATTTCCGCGGTTGCACTTGTTTCCACAGGCATTTTTTATTACAGGGTTTATCAAATTCCCATCCTAAAATCTTTAATACTACTTTGGGTCAATGAACATTCTTCAAAAGTTGCGCTTGTTCCATTACCTATTGGTGATTGAGCACTCACTCCTATCCATAGCCCGACAGGGTAATCATTTCGAAACAAACGTACTAACTGCCAGTTTTTTTTATCCGGTGAATAATAAAAGCCGATAGTCTTTGTGTCCGAAGAAATTTTCATGAACATGCTTGCGCTATCAATTACATCGTGGTTATTGTCATCAGACGTTTCAATCGTCCGGACAGTTACGGCACGGGTGCGCATGCGTTCATCTCTCTCGAAAGCAAATTTAAACCACCAGTTTTTGTTTAAATAAATATACATAGTTCCGGCATCATATGTATTAATAAAGGTGGGAGTCACTTTTGAAGTAAATGTAAACGGTTTGCTATTATCTATTTTTGTTAGCAAAACAGGAGCAGTATTGTTTGATTGTTTTCCATCGGGGTCGTTAAAATTATCACATTTTGCATTGCTTTTGAGCACTAATTTATCACCATCAACTGTCGCCAGGGCTTTCGCATTATTAAGCGATTTAGTAAACTCAACTCCTGAAACTTTTATAGAGCATTCTTCTCCTTTTTCAATCGTAGTATTTTTGCAACTACTTATTAATGCTATTATAGTTAGCAAATTAAACCATGCTTTTTTCATAATCGATTGTTTTATTGATAATTTAATACGTCAATTTAAAATTAATTAAATTTCTCCCTTTAGTACGGGTATGTATGCTTGCTGTTAACGTTCTGGAATGCCGAAGTTGAGATATTTAAAAAACGCCTGCCCGGCAATGCAGTTTAGAAATACGGCGACGAAATTACCGAAAATTCTTTTAGAAAGAGTCAGGCCCCAAATCCAAAGAGGTGCATCCCAAATTCATCCTGCTCCGTTGGCGCGACAAAAGCAGTATACACCTGTTTTCACAGATGACATCTTTTAAAAAGATGTCATCTGTGAAAACAAGGGATGCACCCAACCAAAGCTGATAGCGAACTGTAGCTGTAGATACAATGCCTTGCCCCATATTGGCTATACATTGTTTTATGCGGCCTTTCATCAAACGGCATATTGTTGCCTGCTGTTTTTATTGTCAGTTACCTTATCAATCATATTTCTTTAATCCCTTTAATACTTCCTTTTTAATTTTTGCTACTACTACAACTTCGGGGTCAGCAATTTCAGCAATTGTATACTCGATAGTTGTACTAATTACCTGTGTCGCTTCCTGCAATGTTATTCGATAGTCCGTTTGTAACCATTCCAATAAACCGGAAGTTGCAATCTTTAAGGCTCCATCTAAACTTTTATCAGTGCCAATAGCCATTAAATATGTTGAGTCTTCAATTCGTGGATGGGTTAAGTTTATAAATCCCTTTTTTATGACTTTTACTGTAAACTCGATGTCCAGGGAGGTTTCAAGTGCATTTCCTGCTATCTCCCCGTCTCCCTGGCAAGCGTGTCCATCGCCCATATACAGATAACTTCCTTCATGAAAAATTGGCAAATAAATAGTTGCCGATTGAGTAATCCGGCCAAAATCTAAATTACCTCCATAGGGTCCCTGGAAGAAACTTAATATCTCATTTTTTTTATTCGCAGGAGCCACCCCAATACATCCTAAAAATGGGTTTAAAGAAACTTTAAAAGAGTGTAGATGTTCATACGAAGTATCGTCAATTGTAGCAAAACCACTTTGCGTATCCAATTTCCAGTTTACCAGTCTTGGTTTTGGCATTTTATGAATTATTGATTTCGGTAAACTTCTTGAGGAAAAACTTTCTGTTGTGAAAGCAGTTGAGCGATTTAAAAGAACTTTGGTAAGTGTAACAGCTAAAACATCACCGGGCGAAGTATTTTCAATATAAAACGGTCCTGTTAATGGGTTACCTCCTTTTTGACGCTTTATCCCGTTTTTATCAAATCCGCGTGAGTCGATTGTTTCTGTCAATACAGTGTCATCCGGATGCATACGAAGAACTGGTGTTACATTTAAAGAGAATTTATTTGAAAAAGTAGTGGGAGTGAAATTAATATGTCCTGGGGTAGATGAACTATCCAAACCGGTAAAACTGTTCTGTGCCTGTATTAATTGTGGCAGACATAATAAGAAATAAAAAACTAAAAAGGGATGCACCCCTAAAAAGGTATATTTCATGAAAAAATATTTATTTGAGGTAATTTGTCAAAATAACTCGCAACGTTCTACAATGTCCGGCCACAATTGCGGCAGGCATTGTTATTTATATACCTTATTTGTCACCCTTGGTTGCCTGCTTTTGTTCGTTTAAAATCTTTTTAATCAGAGAAATTTGTCCAAGGTGGTAATATGTGTGTTCAATGATTCCATGTAAGTTTCTATAATAATTGCCATATTGGGGGTCCGCAAAATCTTCAAATAGTTTTGCCTCGCTTAATTTCTCAATTCGCACTGCAAACAATTCTGCTTCTGTCAGGGCTTTGGCTACTAATTTTTGCCAGTCGCCTTCAGAGCTTATAGGTGGAAGTTCAAAACTAAATTTGTCGCTTGCATTTAATGGTTCTCCCTGTAATACTTTTAAAACAGGGGTCACATAATAATTAATGTGAAAAACTAATGTGGCAATGGTATGTAGGTTGTGAACTTTTGTTATTGCTTCTTTCCAACTTATATCCGCTAATGTGTCTTTAAGATTAACGGATGTCCAGTTGTCTCCGAAGTAGACATCTCTGAAATGTTTTGCTATTTGTTTAGTTAAAGTCATAGTTTTTTGCTTGTTCTTTTGTTGCCAGGTCATTTGCCTGTTTTATCTTTCCGGCCATCAGGATTAATTTACTTGATCAAATTTGCGAAAATGGTTATTACAAGTGCATTGACAGTTGCAGCTACTAAGAAATGAAAAGCCAATTAAAAGGCCTGAAGCAAATAAGGAAATCTTTGTCATGATTATATGTTTTGGGTGTGAAATAATTTAGGGTCTGAGAGCATTACAGGCACCGGACTGCATTTGCGTACGGGAATTCATAGTAATCAAACCCGGTGGAAATGATAAAAAGAAAGAAGCTCATTAATTTTCCGAAAATCATTTATAGAAAAATGTCATTCGATATAAAGAATAGTAAGCAAACTAATGGTCATTGCCCGACTGGCGCCGGACTCTCGTCCGGTGCCCATTACCCAAAAGCGGAAGCATATAACTCCATCACTTTTTCCTCCTGTAGCCGGTCTTTAATATAGTCGATCATGGGCTTGATAACAGCACAGGAAATATTGCCATCTTTATGCCAGTATAATTTTTCTGTTGTGGACTCAGCCATTCTAAAACCGTTGCAATAACCGTAGTGAACACAATGATCGCAGGTGGAACCCGTAATAAGATTTGCCCGTGCTATTGCCTTACTGCGGGCGGGCGAATTGAGCAATTCATCAAATGGGTCTGTAAAAATATTCCCATAAGTGAAGCATGTATCATATGCGTCTGCCTCGGAATATACATCGCCGTTAGTATTCACTATAAACAGGCTGTCCTCGGTTTCTTTATTAAACCTATGTGTATTGCTGTTGTTTAATGAGGCGATGGCCGCATCAATATATTCATTTAAGGGTTCCAGTTTTATGGCATTCGGTGACCGGAGCCACTCTTCAAACAATGTTTTAAAAACAGTACAAATTTCATCGGCAGAGAGTACATTATTATCATGCTGACCATCAAACCCCACCAGGTCAATTGGCAAAATGCGCCAGGAGATATTGGACCTGGAAAAGAAACTGAACATTTTTTTAATATGAGGAGCCGTCTTTTTACTAAGTACCGAAATAGCGCTGAAACCAATACCCTCGCTAAACAACCATTCCATGTTTCGCAAAGTCTTTTCATCCATATTCTTACCTGCTATGTTAACACGTTCGTCACCGAACAGATCTATTGATACACCGACTGAAGAAATAATTTCGTCTTTTATCAATTGAATATGTTCTTCTTTTAAGTTAGTGAGGTTGCTTTGGATAACATTCTGAAATCTGATACCTGCTTTTCCCAATATCTCTTTTTGCCTTGCATAAACAGCCCTGTAATAGTCAGCGGATAATAAGAATGGCTCGCCCCCGTGTAAAATAAATTCACATTCCTCAACATCACGGCCGATCAACCCTTCAGCAATATTATGAAGCATCTTTTCTATCTCCCGTAATTCAATTTTAGTAGTATCACCCAGGTATGGATACTCATAGCAATATTTGCACCTGAGGTTGCACAATTTGGTCAGTTTTACGACGAATTGAACCTTTTTTGGGCGCCACATACGATAGTAATTTGGAATATCAATTTTAGGAACCGGACAAGTGGGAATTTGGCTCCCTGTCTTTATAGGCCCCGCTTATTAGAACTTCATGGTCTTTACATTTTCGGCATTTATTTTAAATCCACCGCCGCCTTCTATGGAAGCGATAGGTGTGCTTTCTCCCGGTCTTGAAAATTTAGCAAAACCATCGCTCTGAGCGAAGTTTGTTGGTCCTTTTACAAAAGCTTCCGATCCATGAGTGATACCGGGATTGGTTGTAGCATTTATTTTTGCTAAAATTACCTTCATAGCAGCAGGGCTTATGTTGTTAACCTGTACAACTGCTGCTTCCGTCTTTTTGATACTCCTTGCCATTTTGATTAATTTTTAATTGTGAAAAATGAATTCTAATTACACGACCCAAAATATAAAGCTAATAAATTAGTGAACATTACCTGGAATGCACCCATCGCCAATCATGAAAGCCAGGCAAGGCCTGCTTTCCTGGTGAATTTCCCATACCAGTGACCAAATTCCAGGTTAATGTTGTCATTTGTTTACGTCTGACTATTCTGCCATCCGGTTTGATGATTTTGCCGCCGCCGGTTTCGACTATCTTACGAATTTAATACATTTCTTTTATTCAGAACGCTTCGTCTGTGCCTGCCCCGATTTTTCGGTTCATTTACTATGAAGCCTTTTTTGCCCTCTGTCACTGAGCCGGAGTCATTTAATTAAGTCAATACCTTTTGTTTCCCAAAAAAATAAATGTGCCCGCTATCTGTTTGAAAGAAAGTTCTGTTTCCCTGGTCCGTCATCCAACAAGAAGATAACCTGGCAATTGCAAAATGGCAATTAAAATATGTTTCACCTGAATACTATGTCTCTGTAAATTTCGCATAATGTTTTGCATTGGCGTCATGATATTTGAAAAACGACTATCCGGCGGTAATGCTCATTGGTAAGATGATGATATGATTACAGAAAAGTTTATTTGAACCAGTCCGGCCCCCAAACCAAGGCAGATACGGAACTATAGCTGAATTAGCTCGCCTGGCCCCAATTTTGGTAATGCACCGGTAGTTTTACTTTTTTAGGTGGCGGATTTATATGCATGGGTTCCTGCTACTTTCTCCAAAGACGATATGGAAAGTACATTTCAAAATATAAGGGCCCCCAAAAAATTCTCAATGCGCCGCAAAGTAAATGTTCGGCCAGTGATACCAGACAGGCCCCGTTGTTTCAATTCCTTCCCAGAAAGCTGGGGTTCCTGTTGAAGGACCATCTCCATTGGAGTCGCCTAAATAGCTATCATCATCGTAAGAAGTAAACACAACGCCCAATCCATTGTAGTTTTGAATTTGAGAAGTACCCTGTGGGATGAAAAGCGTAAACCCGGGGTTGGTATAGCGGGCAAACTTCAGCACAACGCTATCACCCAGGATCAAAATTTTTCCGGGATC
>JBDTWP010000192.1:0-12148 GCA_040006615.1 Ferruginibacter sp. | reverse complement strand
GTAACCTATGTTGTGCTACGACTAAAAGTGTAACCTATGTTATGCTATTTATCAACTAAACACTAAACACTAAACAAAAAACAGTAAACACTAAACTGTAAACAGAAAACAAAATGAAAAAATCAATTGAAAAAATTACTCCCCGCCCGGTCAGGCCGGGTATGGTTGGAGACGGATTCAGGGTATATAATTTTATCCCCGGTGCAAATATTCCGCAAGCCCGTATCAGCCCATTCCTGTTGTTGGATTTTAATGCGGAATACGATTTTGGTCCCTCTGAAACGGTGAAGGGTGTGGGTGTCCATCCACATAAGGGATTTGAAACAGTGACCATTGCTTATAAAGGGAGTGTGGCGCACCACGATAGCACAGGCAACAGTGGTATTATCAAATCCGGCGATGTACAATGGATGACTGCCGGTGCGGGTATTTTGCATAAAGAATATCATGAAAAAGAATTTTCTAAAACAGGCGGTCCTTTTGAAATGGTTCAGCTTTGGGTGAACCTTCCCAAAAAAAATAAGTCAACGCCTGCCCATTACCAGGCCATTACAGCGGGTCAGATGGGAAAAGTGCAACTCCCCGATAACGCCGGGCTTGTGAATGTGATCGCAGGAACTTTTAATGGAGTGAAAGGCCCGGCCGCCACTTATTCGCCAGTGAACCTGTTTGATATTAAACTTAAAAAAGACGGAGAAGTGAAAATTATCCTTCCCGCGGATACTAATACGGCGTTGCTGGTGGTAAATGGAAGTGTGGAAGTAAATGGACAAAACGTGGCTGAACATAGTTTTGTATTGTTTGGAAATGAAGGTGAAGACATCACATCAAAAGCAACAACAGATGCCGTGTTGCTGTTATTAAGTGGCGAGCCTATTAATGAACCCATTGCCAGTTACGGCCCCTTTGTAATGAACACGGAAGAGGAAATTCACATAGCCATGCAGGAGTTTCAATCTGGGAAGTTTGGAGTATTGAATTAAATAAAATGTCATCATTAATTTATACTACATCAAAATCCAAAGCGGATTTATCAGGGATAATAGAACTTCAAAAAACTAACCTGGCGGCCAACCTGACCCGGGAGGAAATCTCATGCCAGGGTTTCGTAACAGTAGTTCATAGTTTTCCTGTTTTGAAGAAAATGAATGATATCGAGCAACATATTATCTGCAAAGACAAGGAGAAGGTCATCGCCTACCTGTTGGCAATGACCGCCAAATCTAAAAATGACATCCCTGTTTTGCTTCCAATGTTCGAAACATTCGATAAAATAGTTTACAAAGGAAAGCCGGTTTCAAGCTATAATTATATGGTCGTTGGCCAGGTATGCGTCGACAAGAATTACAGGGGCCAGGGTATTCTTGACAAGTGTTATGATATGTATAAGAGTTCCTTTAAAGACAGGTACGATTTTGCAATAACGGAGATTGCGGGTAGTAATTTAAGATCAATAAATGCCCATAAAAGGATCGGTTTTTCTGAGGTTAAAAAATACACAATATCAGGCTTCGGGGAATGGAGTATAGTGATTTTTGCATGGTAAATTTACGCATAATTGAATAAAATTTCCGTATAAATACTATCCTGATTATCAAAGTTTTATTTAGGTAAGTCCCTGATAATTTAATAACAATTGACAAATTTTTACCTGGCATGTAAACAGGGAAAATTTTTCTTTCAAAATATTAGTATTTATAATAATTATATATTAGATTTAAAACCCAATTATCAACGCAAATAAATTAAACTATTACCAACAGAATATTTAATTGTTTCTTGAAGGAATCAAAGTAGTCTAAATCCTGTAAATCCGAATATTCATGATTAACCTTTGTATTTGAATCTTTGACTATTCATTATACAGGATTATTATGGAAAAGCAAAATGAGATTTTAATAAACAACAACAAATTCGATTATTATACTTCGGAACCCGCGGCATACGACAATTTGCAATCGCAGAACAACAGGGAAATACAGGGTGAAGCCAGGGTACTTCCGATAATTAGTGAATTACCTGTTAAGAATTGTGCCGTAAATTTGTTGGTCAATCGGAATGATTCCAAAATAACGAAAGAAAATTCAGATTTCCTCCTTCGAAATAACCCTGAAACAAAAACTTCAGTAACATCCTATCAAAACACTACCAACCTTTTTCGCCTGTTTGTAAAAAACGGCGAGTATGTATATGCACGGCCAAATGATATAATTATGATAGAGAGTTGTGATCATATGGTAAAAGTGTACCTGGCTTCTAATGATAAAATAAAAAAAACAATCCGCCATAATACTTTAAAAGACTTCTTGTTGCAGCTTCCGCAAGACCAGTTTATGCGCATCGGTCGCTTTTGTGCAATAAATATACTCCGGCTTACAGGAGGTAATTGTAACGAGCAAACTTTTGAATTTGATTTTAAGGTTTCCGTTAAACTTAAACATGCTATTTCAAACACTGCCTTCACTACTATCGGTAAATAGCCAATACATTTTATTTCATGTATTAATACATTCTGTTCACGTTTGTAAATATGCTGTTCACGTTATTTCAATTGTAGAAACAACTTTTTCTTTTTATGTTTAAATTTTATGTATACGGGAGTAATTTTCATTTATTTGAAGCGGTAATGGCGCGAAAACGCGACAGCTATCTTCAAAGTTCTTCCATATGCATTTGTTTTCAACTGGATAATTTTATTCATTCATCACTTAACTACTTTGTTAGATTACCGGATGATCTTATATGATCCGTGAAGACCTATAGTTAGTGTACAATAGGTTTTGTCTGCTTAGATAATTGATGTTGTACACTATTACCCGTTAATCAATCAGCGAAAACCGGTTAAAAGAATTTTCTAATCAGGCTTTTAGTTCCTATAAAACTTTGTCAAATAGTCAAATATGATTTTTGAAACAGTGGACTTCCTTTCAAAAGAAGTAAATAAATTCCTTGACCTTAAATTGGGGAAACTCCCTGAAGACCGCCTCGAATTTGGTAATGTATCAAGGGCGTTGGATGACTCAAGCAACAGTGATCCGGTAATTACGGATAAGGCTATTTTATCATTAGTAAATATTGAAGAAGACAGGGTTGCAAAACAGCAGGAAAATTACTTTAAATCAGATACTACCACCGTATACAGGAATCCGCCATTATTTCTAAACCTGTATTTGCTTTTTTCTGTTAATAAACCAGATTATCAGAAATCATTGGAAATTATAGGGACCATTATGCAGTTTTTCCAGTACCAGAATGTATTTACTCCCCTTACCCACCCGGGTTTGAGTCAAAAAATTCAAAGAATTATTGTAGATCTATATACCTTAAATTTTGAACAGGTGAACCATTTGTGGAGCACATTAGGAGGAAAATACCTTCCATCTGTTATGTATAAAGTAAGGCAGATAACCATTGATGAAGATGCGACTATTAGCGAAAGCGGGTTTATCAAACAAATACAGATCAACGATAAATTGAAGCAACCTTTATCATGACATCTACCTTTAAAATATTATTTTCTATCGACCTCCTGAACGAGTACTATACCAGTTTGCAATGTATGGATTTTAATGTTGTGCCTTCGGCGGAAACGGCCTTATTATTGAAAAATTATAAGATGCTTTATAAGTTTACGGGTAACAAATTGGTTGCGCTTGTTAAGGTAAATGACCTCGATGAGCCCTTTGCCGGAATTGATATTGATAAAAAATTTGTTTTTTATCTCACCCTTTTGCAGCCTGTATTTATGAATATTACAAATCTTGATCTTGATAATATGGGGTCAAGGCGTTTTTATTTTACAAATCTCAATCAAAATAAAGCGGGGTCATCATTATATCTTACTAACAAAATTGACGATTACATCCCTACATACAGAAATGCCGATACATATGAGCCAGGAAATCTGGTGACAAATGTTGACGGAGTTGTTTTTGAATGTATACAGGCATCAACAGGTGGTCATAATACTGCAAACCGGGCTTTCTGGAAGCCAACAGGTAATTTTCAATACATCAGTAATTATAATAATACCGCTTTCTATGCCCCTGATTCGCTCGTAAACGATGGTGCAGGGTTTATTTTCAAATGTATCCGGGAAACAACCGGGGGGCATACTACTACCGACATTACTTACTGGGAACCCCAGGGAAATTTTCTATACAGGCCCGGTGGATTGGTTGATGATGGAACCGGGGCCATTTTCGAATGTATTCAATCTACAAAGGCCGGAAAAAATGATACAACTAAAGATGCATTCTGGATAGAAAAGGGGGAATTTCAATATGTATCGGTTAAAGACATGTATCCTTTTGTTACAAATATTTATAATTATCAAACTATTATTGAAGCCAACGTTTTTTCCATTTTTGTATATGGATTAAATAAGACCACGGGTGTTTATGATTTGGAAATTACTATTGATAAAAATCGAATTGAAACAATTGAACTGACAAATAATGTACAGTTTGATCTATCGCAATTGCCGGCAGGCAGATACAGGTTAATAATAAATACCGACGAGCCGGTTGATGTATATTTAGATAATGTTGCCGTCTATGGAAATTTCTTAGGAGTTATCGAAATATTTACCCATCTGGGAAATACCAATGAGTTTGGATTATTAGATGTCAATGGAAAAGTTAAAGACAGCATTGTAGCAGGTAATCCTGTCTGGCTCCAATATTCCATTCGCTTTGGAAACCGCCTTGCATTTTGGAAATATTTTACTCCAAAGCATGGCGTAAATAATATTACAGATCCACCGCTTGTTACGTCTGGTTACAGTTTTATACAGGCGCCGGAACTACCAGCAAAACCTGATTATTTTCTATCCAATATCCCTATTCCGTTGATCGAAAAGCCAATACTATTCAACCTGGAACTAAGTAGCACTACTGATCCGTCTCTTGCACCCAATCCCAATCCGCAGGTAACAGGAATGCTTACAAAAAATGCAGACAATTTTTACTGTAACATATATCTCAATTATTAAACAATTTAAAATTTATAAACATGGCTACCGTTTACAAAACTCCCGGCGTATATGTGGAAGAAATTCCTAAACTGCCGCCATCAGTAGCGCAGGTGGAAACTGCGATACCGGCATTTGTAGGATACACAGAAAAGGCGGAGAAGAATGGGGAATCTTTAATCAATATCCCTACCCGTATTTCTTCTATGATAGAATTTATTCAGTATTATGGCGGTGAAAGAAAGCCTGAATCGATCAGCGTAAGCGTTGATGACGATAACAATTACGCCGTGCTTGAAGTAACATTGGAAGATGGGGAGCAATTTTACCTGTACAATAGTATGCGGCTTTTCTTTGACAATGGCGGTGGTGATTGCTATATTGTATCGGTTGGTCTTTTCGAAAATAATGATGGTACGAATAATTCTGTGCTATCAGGAGATGAAAATGACCCTGTAAACAGCAGGGGGCTGCGTGTGGGTGTAAAGGCCCTGGAAAAATATGACGAACCCACCATTATTCTTTTTCCGGATGCCGTATTACTTCCCGAGCCAGGCGAATTTTACAGCCTTCAGCAAATGGCCATCAGCCAATGTGCAAAACTTCAGGACAGGGTCTCTGTGTTGGACCTTCGGGAGGCCACCGCAGATGATGTTAATGAAGCGGCCGAAGAATTCAGGAATAATATTGGGATCAATAGCCTTAAATATGCCGCCGCATATACTCCGTGGTTATATACAACCTACCCAAAGGAGGTGGATTTTGAACAGTTTTCCGGGAACGTTGAGGATGGTGATGGCAATCCTATTACCGATCTTACTACCCTTACAAGCGACAACACGATCAATGCACTGGTTACAACGTTGGCAGCTGTTATAGAGGATAACAGTGATGTACAAAACGCTATTAACGCGATCTGTGATGCTGATACCAGCAATGGCACAGTTAACGCTGCGGCTGCCGGCGACCTTACTGCACAAACAACGAGGGACGTTTACAAGATTTTTTCTGATGCGCTTAAAGCCAGTACAACAGATGGTGCAGCAAGAACAGCATACAACAACCTGATTACATTTGTTCGCGAAAGCGCCGAAAGGTTGCAAACCTGGAAAACGGATTTCTCTTCTTCCAATCTTACTAATGATGTAAATACCTATGCCGTGTCGGCTTCGCTGTGGAAAGGCGGTGTGATAGATTTAATTAAAATTGAAAAAAATACAGATGGTTTAATCGTAAGTGGTGTTGCAAACGCTGCGGCAGTTGACACAGTGTATGGCACTTTAGGTATCGATATAATATGGTTGGGTATTACTACCGACACCAGCGAAATATTTAATGATATAGATAGCGACGGAACAGAAGATGACGGGAAAGATTATGATAATGGCGGAGCAATAACGGATCGGAAAACCCTCGCCATAATTATTGAAAAAGATATAAGATCCGCTTTTGAGAAAATTGCCCTTTTTGCAGATACCATTGTATCCTCCGCCCAAACATATAAAAAAGCTGCGCAGGATAACCTGTATGAAAAACATACCATCATTGGCAATATTGTTAAAAACATTAAAAAGGAATTGAGTTTGATTCCTCCATGTGGTGCTGTCGCAGGCATTTATGCAAGGGTTGACAATGCAAGAGGCGTTTGGAAAGCTCCCGCAAATGAAAGTATTAATTCGGTGACAGGTCCATCAGAACAAATAACTGCTGATGATCAGTCAAATTTAAATGTGGATGCCGTAGCAGGAAAATCCATCAATGCCATCCGCTCCTTCACCGGGAAGGGTACACTGATCTGGGGCGCACGTACTCTCGCAGGTAATGATAATGAATGGAGATATGTAAGTGTTCGCCGTTTCTTTAATATGGTGGAAGAATCTTGTAAAAAAGCAACAGAGCCCTTTGTATTTGAACCAAACGATGCGAACACCTGGGTGAAAGTTCAGGGGATGATTGAAAATTTTCTTACTACATTATGGCGGCAGGGAGCTTTGCAGGGTATCAAACCGGAACATGCATTTTATGTAGCAGTTGGTTTGGGCAAAACAATGACCGCACTGGATATTCTTGAAGGGAGGATGATTATTGAAATAGGGATGGCAGCCGTACGGCCGGCAGAATTTATTATACTCCGGTTCTCACACAAAATGGCTGAAAGCTAATAACTAATTATTTGAACGTAATAAACTTTATTAATAATCAATAAACAAAATAATTATGGCAACATCATATCCTCTCCCCAAATTTCACTTCCAGGTTAAATGGGAGCCCGGTGTACGCATAGGTTTTACAGAAGTTACAGGTCTTGATAAGCAGGTGGAAGCAATAGAATACAGGGAAGGTTCAAGCAAAGACTACTCTAAAATAAAAATGCCGGGAATGCATAAATTCAGCAACATAACCTTAAAGCGCGGAACCGTGGCAAAAGATACCGATTTCTTTGATTGGATCAATGAGATCACATTGAATAAGGTTACCCGCAGAGATATTATCATCAGCCTGCTTAACGAAAGTCATGATCCTGTAATGTCCTGGAAAGCCATCAACGCCTTCCCGATTAAAGTACAGGCCAGTGACCTTAAATCCGATGGAAACGAGGTAGCAATAGAAACTATTGAAATTGCACATGAAGGTTTGAATCTTATTAAGTAGTTTCCGGTAGATTAAAATATTTAGAGGGTAGCTGCCGCAAATGAATTTCATTTCTGTTCATGGATCTCATTTAATAACAATTAATAAAGACAGATTATGGCTTCTTCACCTTTAGCGGGAGGATATTATCCACCTGTAGGTTTTCATTTCAAGGTGGAGTTTGTGAATATTGGTAACGGTAATGATGTGCGCTTTCAAACTGTGTCCGGCCTAAATGTGGAATATGATATCGAACAATTTAAAGAAGGTGGTGAAAACCGGTATGAACATAAATTACCGGTACGCGCAAAATATCCTGATCTCTCGTTAAAGAGGGGCTTGCTTGCAGATTCTAAAGTTATCAAATGGTGTCTGGACGCTTTGCAAAACCGTGACTTTCAGCCAGCCCAGATCAATGTTTCTTTGATGAATGAAAATCACGACCCTTTAAAAACCTGGCAAATTTTTAATGCATGGCCCAGGAAATGGAGCGTAAGCGATTTTAATGCACAGGAAAATTCCGTGGTGGTAGAGTCATTGGAAATTTGTTATAGCTATTTCACTATTAACTGATCATTATGCCATTAGAAATAAGAGAGTTGCATATAAAAGTTACTGTTAACCAACCCCGGCAAAACACTAGCGAGGCGCCGGGAACTGCAGCATCTCCCGGAGCAACTAAAACTGATGATGATAAAGAAGCTTTGGTAAGTCAGTGCGTTGAACAGGTAATTGAGATCATCAACCATAAAAAAGAAAGATAATGCCGGCAGGACAATTGGAAAAGATGAAGATTTTCGCCTATTCTGATCCTGGATTAAGTAACCAGGTAGGTGAAACGTTTGTTGCAACTATTAACCCCGAAACCTATAGCACGGAATACAAAATTGAATATAATGATGCCCAGGCACAGGGTCAAAGTGCGAGCCAGGCAAGATTTACCAGGACACCACCCGAAGAAATGTCATTTGAATTTTTATTTGATAATACCGGTATTATTGATGGCAGAAAAAGAGATGATCTAACAGATGAAATAAATGAATTCAGGGAATTACTGGTAGGATATGATGGTGATACCCACGAACCGAAGCATTTTAAATTAGGTTGGGGCACGTTGCTTTTTAAGGGCCGTTGTACTGCATTAAATATCAATTACAAATTATTTAATGCCAATGGGGCACCCATCAGGGCTATTTGTAATGTTAGCTTTAAAGGAAGTCTGGAAGAAGATTTAAGGATTGCAATGGAAAACAATAAGTCACCCGACTTAACTCATTATCGTTTAGTGAAGAAAGGAGATACACTGCCACTGATGTGTTTTAAGATTTATGGTGATTCAAAGTACTACCTGCAGGTGGCAAAAGTAAATCAACTGAATAATTTCAGAAACCTGAGTGCGGGTGATGAGATTTTTTTTCCACCCATTGCAAAAACCAGTACAAAATAATGCCTAATGAAAGGATCATACCATCAAATGAACCTAAATCCGTTTCAACCTTTACCATACTTTCCGGAGGGAATGAAGTTTCAAAAAGTTACAATGTTCTTTCTATAACCGTTAATAAGGAAGTAAACAGGGTTCCTTCTGCTACCATTATCCTGCTGGATGGAGAGCCTTCCAAACAATCCTTTGAAATAAGCAATCAGCCTGATTTTGAACCGGGTAAAGAGATAGAGATAAAAGCCGGGTACCGGAGTGACGAAGAAACAATTTTCAAAGGTATTGTTATACGTCATGGAATTAAGGTGAGGAAGACCAGTTCAGTGCTGGTCCTTGAGTGCAGGGACAAAGCAGTGAAAATGACCATCGCCTGTAAAAGCAAATACTCGAAAGATGTTAAGGACAGTGACCTGATGGAAGATCTTATAGGAAGCTATGGGTTGGAGAAAGATGTTAAACCTACAACAGTTACTCACAAACAGATTATACAGTTTAACTGCACTGATTGGGATTTTATGTTATGCCGAGCGGATGCAAATGGATTGCTGTGCATATCAAATGAAGGAAAAATAAGTATTGACAAACCTGGATTTTCGGGTGCTGTCGCATTAACGGTTCAATATGGAGCAACCATACATGATTTAGACGCGGAAATAGACGCAAGATTGCAATACAAAGCGGTAAAAGGCAGCACGTGGAATTTTACTGATCAGGAATTGTCCGATAGTGTGGAAGCTGCAGACCCCGGAGTTCCGGATGCAGGAAATCTTTCGGCAGACACATTGGCTGATGTAATTGGTGAGGATGAATTTCGCCTGTTCCATAGCGGAAAAATCGAAGAACCCGAATTACAGGCATGGGTGAATGCGGCAATGATGAAGCATCGCCTGGCAAAAATAAGGGGTAAGGTTAGAACCGATGGGACCGCCGCAGTTAATCCGGGCCAACTGATACAGTTAAATGGTGTGGGTGAAAGGTTCGAAGGAAAGCTCTTTGTAACTGGTGTCCTTCACCAGATTGAAAAAGGAAACTGGGAAACAGTGCTCCAGTTTGGGGTAGACCCGGAATGGTTCGCACAGTCCTATAATGTACAGCAGCCGATGGCAGGCGCATTATTACCTGCCATACAGGGTTTGCAGATTGGGATTGTAACTCAACTGGAAAGTGATCCTGACGGTGAAGACAGGATACTGGTGAGAGTGCCCGTGATTAGTAAAGAGGATGAAGGTACCTGGTGCCGTGTATGCACACTGGATGCAGGCGATAAAAGGGGAACATTCTTCAGGCCTGAGATTGAAGATGAAGTAATAGTAGGATTTATTAACAATGATCCGCGGCATGCGATAGTACTCGGTATGTTGAACAGCAGCGCAAAACCTGCGCCCATTACTGCTTCGGACGATAATCATGAAAAAGGTTATGTGAGTAGAAGTGAAATGAAAATGATTTTCAACGATGATAAAAAATCCATCAGTATTGAAACACCCGGCGGCAATAAAATAATTATTTCAGAGGAAGATAAAAAAATACAGTTTGAAGATCAGAATGGAAATAAAATCACAATGAACGAGGATGGTATAAAAATGGAAAGTGCGAAAGATATTATTTTAAAAGCGACCGGTGATGTAAAGGCAGAAGGTGTCAATTTGGGCCTGAAGGGTAGCGCACAAACAAAGGTGGAAGGAGGGTCCGGTGCTGAACTTTCATCCGGTGCCACTACAACAGTAAAAGGCAGTATGGTGCAGATTAACTGATTTAAAAACCAAAAATCAAATAATGCCATTAGCAGCAAGGGTTGGTGATATGCATGTCTGTCCGATGGTGACGGGAGTTGTTCCTCATGTTGGAGGGCCGGTGTTGCCCCCGGGATGCGCAACGGTTTTGGTGGGCGGACAACCTGCTGCAAAAGTAGGAGATATGCTTACCTGTACCGGTCCGCCAGACACCATTATTATGGGTTCTGCAACAGTAATGATCGGCGGACAACCTGCAGCAAGAATGGGCGACAGCACGGCACATGGGGGAAGTATTGTACTTGGTTGTCCAACAGTGATGATAGGAGGGTAGGTCAGGTACACGGCAGGTGTATTCACAATGCGTTGATAAGGGAGTAGAGAACAGCGCAAAATTAAGACTACGAATATAATGCGCATGTTCACCCGTTCATTTGAATTATACGGTTGAATATTAAAACCCTGCTTCACTTTTGTAAGGTAGAAAAGATATCACCGTAAATAATAAAAGCTCGTATCAAAAAAATAAATGATGCCAACAGAATTTCAAAGCAATGATTTTTTAGGTAAAGGATGGAGTTTTCCACCATCTTTTAACGCACAACTGCAAACTGTGGAAATGACAGAGAAGAATGATGATATAGAAAAAAGCCTGCAGATACTTTTAAATACTACAACAGGTGAAAGGTTGATGGAGCCAAAGTACGGCTGCAATATGAATGATCTGTTATTTGAACCACTGACGACGACTACCAAAACAATCATGATAGATAAGATAAAAACAGCCATCTTATATTTTGAATCAAGAATTGATGCCCGGAAGATTGAAATAAATGCAACCAATGAACTGGAAGGAGAATTACTGATCGAAATTGAATATATAGTAAGAGCGACCAACTCCAGGTTTAATTTTGTTTTTCCTTATTATATCAATGAAGCTACTGAATTGAATTTTTTAACCATTGACAAATCAGCTAATCAATAACGATGGCCAATTGCAGTGAATATAGAAATCCTTTGCAACACAACGGCGCCAGCCAGGCACAACGACTTTTGCCGGGCCTGGATAAAAATAAATTTGCCCTGGTGGATGAGAAAAGATTTGCTGACTGGATTGTATTTGCCAATGACTTTGCTGCTTTTATAAATTATTACGGTTTCAAAAACGCGGTTGCGGGAAACTGGCAACAATTTTTTTCAAGCGATATTTCCGCGCAACTTGGCGCTATTGCAATACAAAACATTGTTCTGCCATGCAAAACTGAACTTCGTCTGCCGCCGACGGTATCGGCAGCTGGCCCGATTGGCATCGGCCTCGCGTCAGGCGCCGGGCAGGTCGCCGATTTGACAGGTCGAGCAGCCGCGATCCGA
>JBDTWP010000191.1:0-12171 GCA_040006615.1 Ferruginibacter sp. | reverse complement strand
GCCCGGTCATCAACCAGGGTTTTAAAACTGGAAAATTTAATGTTGCGTTTTGTCCAGTTCCACCAGGTATCTCCAACCCATAAAAAAGGTGTGCTATCCGAATACCGGAAAAAATGACCGGACTGTGGTCCATAGTTCATCACCTGGACAAAGCCATGGCGTGTTGGATTTTTCATTTTGTCTTCCGCTTGCCAGTCATCCACTTCAATACTGCCTTTCTTATTATTTAACCCCGCGTCAGAAGAGCTTGTTTTATATTGCCAGGTTCCGGATTCAGGTGGGGCAAAACGTACTATCCATTCCTTGCCTCCATTCCAGAAACCGAAAATATCGAGAATTCTCCCTTTGGCGGCACCGTTAATCCCTTTGAAATTTACTTTTACCATGCCGGTTTTTGTAACAGGGATTTCTGAATAAGGATTAACGATACGATTTACCGCTTTAAGCTTTAACTCAAATACTTCCCATGTTTTTAATTTTTGTTGGGCTGATAAGGAATGATCAACCGCAAGGGAAAAAAATAATAACAAAGTTTTTAAACCTCTGTGAAGATAGGATCTGTTCATACTTCTTTTTATTATACTATTAAAATGAAATGGAAATCAACTTCTACAATTTCAAGTCAACCACTTTCTTTAATTCCTGTTTACCGAATGTAATAGGTGGGCCCTGTCATTGGCCTTCGGTTGGAAACTTCTTGTAACGAACCCGGTTCGTAATGTTCATTTAACTTTATTCCCATTATTCAAATTTTAGACTTCTATGCAGGTATTTATATTGGTTAACATGTATGATAGTTGAGGCTATTTCTTAAATAATTCAATGCTTCTATAGCTCCTAACAGGAGCGCTTTTCCCGGTTTCCATTTCGGCCACAAGCTGGTAATTACCCGGCTTGCCAGGCATATCCATCCTTAGTATAATACGGCATTGCTGCACAGCCGCCACTTCATAGCGGGTTTGTATTTGCTTTATTTCCGTATCACCCTGCATCAGTTTTAATTTTACATAATTAGTTTGCGGCGAGTTAATATCATTTGTAATAAATAATGGTACATCAATGGCTGTCGGGTTTGATTCATTCAGTTCAACCCTGGTATCCCAGTAGTCAATACTGATGCTCAAAGGGGCAAAAGCATCCGGAACGTACTTCATAAAATATTTATCAAAGGATACGCTGTCAACATCTGCCAGGTTATCGCTGGTTTCTCCACCGGGCATTGAATAATTGATACCAAATGGATATAAAACAGCAAAGCAGGTTCTTAAAGATCTCCAGTACCCGGTAACGGCAGCAAGATATTTGGCGTATAGCTCACGCCGCTGGTCAGCTGTAGCGCCGGCACCTAATACCGCCTCATAATAATCCTTCGTTAAGGTGGTGGGCGTACCATCCCTATTAAGCCACAGGTAAGAATACTCATTCAGGACGACCGCCTGCTGCCAATATGAATTCAAGGGCAACTCTTTATAGGTATATTGATATGGCAAATAAAAAGTAGAAGGTACTTTGGCATTATTGGGCACATCAGACAGCGTAAAAGGCAGGATAACTTTCTTCCGGTCATTCATTTGTTCCGTTCCTTTCGTGTAACTTTCAAAGTAAGGATGCGCTTCCCTTATATCGGTAGCATCTACCGGTGGCGACCAGCCGTTATCCCATGGGCGATTTGAGAAATCGAGTTTGCGTACTTCCCTGATGGCTTTCCCTGTCTCAGGCGACCAGGTTTCATTTTGTGCATCCCATACCAACACACTGGCATGGTTCCACCGCTCCTGCATCCAATGCGTAAATTCATTTACAATATGATGTGCCTTGATCCTCGTTTTCACTATACCCCATTTTTTGACAGGATTATTTGCCTGGGAAGATACATCTCCCACCTCCGGCTGAAAAGCAGACCAGATGGGAAATTCATCAAATACGATCATTCCTTCCTCATCGGCTATATCAAACCATATTTCCGGGGCTGCGGAAATTGAAAACCGAACCCCATTCATGCCCATTGCCGTGTATACCGAAAATAATTTTCTCACCCAGGCTTTGTCCCATGGCTGTTGCCAGCAAAGAGGGTCTTCAAAAAAACGATGTATGGCAAAATTGGTTCCCCTGATATAATAGGGGCTTCCGTTTAACAATACCCGGTTAGTAAAGGCAGTATCCACCTTAAATGAACGCATTCCAAACCGGGTGAAATAGCTGTACCTGTTATCGGTAAGCTGCAACACATACAAATTGGGATCTTCCGGCGACCACCATTTACAACCAGGAATTGGAATAGTGATATCAGCAGTTTGATTATTGCTTGAAGCAATGGAATTGATCTCTATTTTTCCGGTTGCCACCTGTTTACCGGTTTTATATTCAAAAATATTTGCCTGTAAGGATAGTCGCTGAATAGGCCTGGAAGTATTGGCTACATCAATAATAATACGGGCCTGCTGAAGGATGATATCGGGAACTACCTGCGTTCTGAGGATATAGGGTGAGCCGCTCAAAATAATTTCCACCCGGTCATAAATGCCCGGCGGATAACGGTGCCGCTCGGCCTCTCCGCCGCTTAAAACTGTATCCGGCACCTGGCTGATGAAAGCCCCTACCCGGACAACTATTTCATTGGGCTGATTATTGCCCTTTAAGAAGGGTTTAAGATTAAAATAACCGGGTGTAAAATTCAATGGATTCTCTCCCACTTCTTTACCATTTAAATAAACCTTTGTGCCAAACATGGCTTTAAAAATTTTAAGCCTTGCTACTTCAGGAATAACTCCGTCGATGCTAAATTTCTTTCGATACCAAAATGCTTCCCGCAGACCTGATTCTTTACCGATATCTTTAAAAGAGGTCTCTTTGGCGTTGACCAAACCCGGCACTATAATCTTATTGGAATATTTTTTAGGTGGTTTATTTAACTGGCCTTCAGCTATATCCCATTGTCCGTTCAAAGAAATGATGCGTCCAAATTCCCGGCTAAATATTGAATCTCCAAATTGATGATCTTGCAACAATTTTTCACCTGAAGAAATGGGGGCAGGTGGCAGATCCATCTGACTAAACGCAATACAGGAACTTAATAAAAAAACAATCATGCAGGCTGCTTTTTTTTGTGCGTATATCTCAATATTGTTTTTCATGATCAAGGTTTGGTTTAGAGGGCAAAAATGCTGACTTAGTATAAGTGACTCCCCACGACGGGATTAGTTTAGCGGGCCGACCGGGGAAGCGATCCCGGGAAAACCGGGACATTTAAAGACTGCAAATTTAGCCATAGATTCCCGGTTGGATTAGATAATCTTTATTATTACCAGATTTATTCAACTTGTAAGAGGAATCTATAGAGAATTGTTTCCCAATCGCCTTACAGTACAGCACGGCTAAAAAAAGAATGTTGACTATATTTATACATTAAAAACCAACCCTATTTAACGATTGCTAAATAAACCAAATATGTATAGTTTTAATCAAAAGATGAAGTGTGTGCTACCACTGTTTGTCCTGATTATTTTACTTACGGGCTGCAGCAAAAAAACCAATGGAACACAAGTAACTCCACCTATAATACCTGTAGCAGAAATAAACAGCACTGCCACTATTGACCGGTCTCAGAAATACCAAACCATTGATGGCTTTGGCTTTTTTGGAGCTAAGGGCGTGTGGTGGGACAATGCAGCAAATCTTTACACAGACGCATGGGCTACGCAGGTAATACAAGACCTGGGCATAACTATCTGGCGAACTGAATTATTTCCACCATCCACACCTACTGTAACACAGGATGCAGACTGGAATAAGCAAAAACCAACAGTAGAAGGATTAGCAAAGATTGCAGCTGCCAACAGGGTTCCGTTAAAATTTATTTTTACTGTCTGGTCGCCGCCGGCCGATATTAAATGTGCTATTGATGCAGATAATAATCCACTATCCGGCACGCCAAATACAGGAGGTACTAAAAATGGCGGCAGTTTAGATCCCGCCAAATACACGGAATATGGAAACTGGATTGCAGATGGCATTCAGCTTTTCAAAAATTCAGGAATAGATGTGTATGCTTTCAGTCCGCAAAATGAACCGCTTTTTAAGCAGTCCTTTAACTCATGTGTTTATAAACCTGCTGGTGGTTACAACAATATGGTAAAAAACGTTATTCCGGTAATTAAGACAAGGTTTCCCAATGTAAAAGTTTTTGGATCAGAAAATATGCTTGAAATGGAAGGCGGCAAGGACCGCCAATACTTTTATAATGCAAGTTTAATGAGCGATAATAAAGCGCTTCAAAATATCGATATCCTGGCGGTGCATGGTTATAGCGATGGTATTTCACCTACCGGCTCATCAGGACTTGCAAAGCTTTGGAATACCACTAAAACAGAACATAAAATTCCTTCCGGCAAACCATACTGGATGACAGAAACATCCGGCTACGGGGATAACTGGTTAGGTACGGCGACACAAAAATCTGGCGCGCTAAGCCTCGCAATGGATATTCATGCTGCACTCTATCATGGTAATGCATCCGCATGGGTTTGGTGGCAGGGAAGCCAAAATGATGGCATCAACGAATTCTGTTTAATGAAGAGCACAGAAGAAAAAGGGAAAAAATATTTTTCATCCAAACATTTTTATCGTTTTATACGGCCAGGTGCTAAAATGGTGAAGCTTGACTATGATGAAACGATTGGCCTTTTTGCATCTGCGTATGAAAATATGGCCATGGGCTCATTTACCGTTGTATTGATCAATAATTCTGATAAACAGGTAAAACTGAAATTAGCGGGAACTGGAGTTCCCGACAATTTTGATTACTATATTACAACAAGTGCAGCCGAGGATAATTGTACTAAAAAGTCTACCCCCGTTTCCAAAGACAATGTTGTATTACCTCCCTATAGCGTAGTTACATTGGTGAATGGAAACGTGTTTGAATAAGAGTGATCTTCATGATACACTGGTTTAAACTCACTCCCGCCTGCTTAAATTTTTGGCAATACCCATGGACTGCGATAACCAGGCGTAATAAGCGCATTGGCTGCAGTGCTGTTACCAAAATTGCCATTTGCTTCGTGCCATTCCAGGCGTGAGTTTGTTCGAAGCGCAATATTGCCCGCATGCGCATATCCCGCAACAAGGCTCCCGTTTTCAATGGTACAGGCGGGATCCTTTCCTGTTTTAATACATTCAAGAAAATTTTTCATGTGGAGGTCATGAGAGCCGGTACCTTTCTGTTTTTCCATCAAAGGCACTTTATTCTTTTTATTTTCACTATCCCATTCGGGAAACAGTTCCCAACCTTCGCGGTCAATCACCATGGTTGCATCATTGCCAATAAATGCCAATCCATATAAGCGGCCATAAGGACCGTTTTGAGTGCCCGCTGTATGTTCCCAGTTAATGATATAATCTTTCAACTGGTAACTTACATTCATGGTATCGAAAGTTTCATGGCTATGGTCTGCGTAAGTAAAATTTCCCCCAGTAGCAGTTGTGGCCGATGGAAATACTGAAATATCTTTTGCCCATAACGCCATGTCAATTAAATGAACTCCCCAGTCGGTCATAAGACCTCCGCCATAATCCCAGAACATACGCCAGGAACCATGAAATCTTGAGCTGTTGAAACTGCGTTGAGGCGCAGGCCCGAGCCACCTGTCAAAATCAACACCGGCCGGAACGGCGCTATCGGGCACAACAGGCTGGCCAATACCGTAGTTAAAATTGGCCCAGATATTTACTTTACGCAACTGGCCAATCTTACCTGCCTTTATAAAATCCATAGCCTGCATCCAGTGAGCACCACTGCGTTGCTGCTGACCGACCTGTACTACCCGTTTATATTTTCTCGCGGCACGCACCATAACCTCACATTCGGCAATACTGTTGGCCAAAGGTTTTTCCACATAAATATCTTTTCCCGCCTCACACGCATATACAAATGGCAGGCAATGCCAGTGGTCCGGAGTGCCAATGATTATAGCGTCAATATCTTTATTGTCTATCAATTTTCTGAAGTCTTTGTATAGCAAAGGCGCTTTGCTTTGAATTTTTTCCACGTCTTTGCTACGACTGTTTAATATGCCCTCATCTATATCGCACAGTCCGCCACATTCAATACCTGGCTGCTTCAATGCATTTTCAAGGTCGCCAAAGCCCATGCCCCTGCAACCGATTAAAGCAATCCGTATTTTTTCATTTGGGGAAAATTTCTTACCCTGTATTATCAACGGGGAAGCAATGCTTCCTGCTATTGCTGTGCCTGCAACAAGCTTTGCAGATTCATTTAAAAATTGGCGGCGCGTGGTAGACATGAGATGGTTGTTTTGTGAATGGTCAATGGTCCATGGAGTATGGTGAATGGTGAATGTTCAACGGTCAACATTCAATGGTCGATGATGAACAGCCCATGTAAGTATACGAATTTTAATTAGTCAAAGAGTGTTGCCCGGCCGGTTATTTTTTTTATACTGTGGAAAAAAAATTGTCTTTTTGCTAAAATTAATTGTCATGCCCGACAGCATTCCCCCGGTAAACATAAATACAAAAGCTGCATTAAACAATACCTATGACGTCATAGTGATAGGCTCCGGAATCAGTGGAGGATGGGCGGCAAAAGAATTGTGTGATAAAGGATTAAAGACATTGGTATTGGAAAGAGGCCGTGATGTGGTCCATAAAAAAGATTATCCTACCGCTTTTACAAATCCCTGGGAATTTCCACACCGCCAAAACCTCCCGCTTGCCATTATTGAGGAAAATCCTGTAGTGAGCAAGTGTTATGCATTCGATGAAACGGCACAACATTTTTTTGTAAAGGACAAAGAGCATCCTTATGTGCAGGAAAAGCCCTTTGACTGGATCCGCGGATACCAGGTGGGTGGTAAATCGCTCATGTGGGGCAGGGAAACGCAGCGATGGAGCAGGTATGAATTTGAAGCCCCGGCAAGGGATGGCTTTGCAGTTGAATGGCCTATCACCTATGATGATCTTGCACCATGGTATTCGCATGTAGAAAGGTTTGCGGGTATCAGCGGCAACAGGGATGGTATTGAACATTTGCCTGATGGTGAGTTTTTGCCCGCCTGGGAATTTAACGCTGCTGAAAAGCAAATGCAGGCAAGGGTAAATGCTTATTATAAAGACAGGAAAATGTTAATGGGCCGTTGTGCGCACCTTACGGTTCCAAACGAGATCCATTTAAGCCAGGGCCGCGGCCAGTGCCAGGCAAGAAACATATGCCAGCGGGGCTGCCCTTACGGCGCGTATTTCAGTTCTAATTCATCAACGCTGCCCTGGGCGGCCAAAACCGGGAATCTTACGCTGCGGCCCGAATCCGTAGTACATTCCATAATCTATGATGATATCAAAGGAAAAGCTACAGGTGTAAGGGTGATAGATATGAATACAAAACAGGTTACCGAATTTTATTCGAGGGTCATCTTTGTTAATGCCGGTTGCCTGAATAGTAACCTCCTTCTATTGCATTCAACTTCCAATCGATTTCCGGAAGGGTTGGGAAATGAAAACGACCTTTTGGGAAGATATCTTGCTTTTCAGAATTACCGGGGCGCCATCCATGCAGATATAGACGGCCCCGAAGATAAATATTATTATGGCCGCAGACCGGTATCGCCTATAATGCCCGCCTTCAGAAATGTGTACAGGCAGGAAATGGATTTCCTTCGCGGCTACCTGGTATTCTGGAGCGCATACCGCAATACCGGGAATGAAAATACTGCAGATGGCATTGGCGCTGCATTCAAAGAAGCAATGACGGAAGCCGGAAGCTGGCGGGTAAACATGTCGATGCAGGGAGAAGTGATCCCCAAACACAACAATTATGTCCGGTTAAGTAAAGAAATGAAAGATCCGTGGGGAATGCCACAACTGGTAACATCGGTCACTTATGACGACAATGATGAAAAAATGATCCGGGATTTTTTTGAACAGGGTTCTGAGATTCTGCATAAAGCCGGATGTACCAATATTCAAACAAGGGATAGCAAACAAGCCCCCGGACTTGATATTCATGAAATGGGAGGCGCAAGGATGGGCAAGGATCCGCAAACCTCCTTACTGAATGAATGGAATCAATTGCATTTATGCAAAAATGTTTTTGTAACGGATGGCGCCTGTATGGTATCGGTGGGAAACCAGAACCCATCATTAACTTTTATGGCAATTACCGCCCGGGCGGCTGATTACGCAGTGAAGGAACTTAAAAAGGGAAATCTTTGAATTATTACTTACCGGGCAGCCCAAATGCCACATAGCTATCGCCGGATCTTGTATTCATTTTGCCGCCGCCGCATGCTATGACAATATATTGTTTGCCATTCAGTTCATAAACAGATGGCGTTGCAAACCCGGGAGCGGGCAGATCAACTTCCCACAACAACTCACCGTTTCTCTTATTATATGCCCGGAATTTGCCATCTTTGGTTGCGGCGATAAATAATAAGCCCCCGGCTGTAACTACTGAGGCTCCGTAGTTTTCGGTACCCGTTGGTTCTTTTGCGTTGGGAAAATCCGGGTCGTTGCCAAGCGCTTTCTTCCATACATATTTTCCGGTGTTAAGATCAACTGCATTCAATGTACCCCAGGGCGGCGCTATAGCAGGATAACCTTCTTTGCTTAAAAACTTGTTGTAGCCGGTAATAGTGTAAGGTAACCAAAAGAGATCACCCTTCTTGCTGCTGGTATCAATATATTTTTTCCCTTTTTGTGATTGGATGTTAAGCACGAAGGTGGCGACGGCTTCTCTTTCTTTTTCATTTAATTGTTTGAATGCCGGCATCATCCTTCTTCCCGATTGAATAAGTATATCAAAGGAATCCCTGGAATATTTTTTTTCAATATCAACTATTGAAGGGAAATTACCGGATCCTTTTCTCTCAGGCCCATGGCAGGTCATGCAGGTTGATTTGTATATGCGAAGACCTGCCTGCTCATAATTTTCGGTTGCAACCGGCATATTTTTTATGTCAACGGCCTGTATAACCCATGCCATTTCATTTGAATTTACATACAACAAACCTGTTAACGGATCAAAGGATGGGCCTCCCCATTCACCGCCTCCGTCCAGTCCCGGAAACACAACCGTTCCCTGCAGAGAGGGCGAATTAAACATGTGATCATTCTTGTAAGATGCCAAACGTTTTTTAACCTCCTTATAAGATGAATCTGAAAGCAGCGGGTTGATATCTTTTTCCGTAAATGATTGCCTCATAAATGGCGCAGGCGCAACAGGAAAGGGTTGTACCGGGGATAATTTTTCTCCGGCTAAGTCAGTCTGTTGAGGCACCTGTTTTTCAATAATATCAAAAAGAGGCCTGCCTGTTGTTCGTTCCAATAAAAAAATGAATCCTGATTTAGTTGTGAGCGCAACCGCGTCAATTTTCTTTCCATCTTTTGTGATCGTTACGAGAGCCGGAGGTGAACTCAGATCCCTGTCCCAAACATCGTGGTGTATATCCTGGAAATGCCAGATGCGCTTACCGGTAAGGGCATCCAATGCCAGTAAACAATCGGCAAATAAATTATTGCCGGTTCTTCTGCCACCATAAAAGTCGTAGGATGCGGAACCCGTGGATGCGAATACAATTCCTTTTTCCTTATCCAAACTAAAGCCACTCCATGCATTGGCACCGCCAATAAATCTGTAAGCTGAAGTATCATCCCATGTTTCAAAACCAGCTTCACCAGGCTGCGGTATGGTGTGAAAGATCCATTCCCGCCTGCCTGTTCTTACATTGTAAGCACGGATATGACCAGGTGCGGCAGCGGCGCCTTCATCCACCCTTGTACCCATTATGATAAGGTCCTTATAAATAATACCGGGTGTTGTGGAGGTGATAAAAAGATCTCTTACATCCCTGTCCAGCCCTTCGTGCAGATCTATTTTACCATCAATTCCAAAACCTTTTATGAGAGTGCCCTTTATTGCATTTACACAGTAAAGATCAGAGCCGGCAGTATAAAGGATCCTCTTGTCATTTGCGCCGTCACTCCACCAGGTAACACCCCTGCTGTTATTTAAAATAAAGAACATTCTTTTATTGCCAGCCAGTGAATCAAAGGGACTGAATTGCCATTTCTCTTTTCCTGTTGCAGCATCAATCGCAAAAAGTTTCATGTCCGGTGTAGTACCGTACAACAGGCCATCGACCATTATTGGATTGCATTGCATCTGCGAATGATTGGCGGTATCCACACCTCCTGAATGATATTCCCATTCAACCTTTAATTGCTTTACATTAACAGTATCCACCTGTGTTAGTGAAGAGTAGTGAATGTTTTCACCTGATCCTTTGTATTGTTCCCAGCCGGAGTAATTCTGTTTAGAAGTACAGCTAATCAATGATGTGAACAGTAAACCATAAATAAGTATCGATTGTATTTTTTTCATTTATAGGATTTTATTATTAATTGATGTTTCTCTGTTTACCGGTATTTGTACTACCCATACTTAGCCCGCAGGAGAGGAAAGAAGAACCTACCAGTAAACCCGATACTACCTACATACTGTCCGCCGTGTTGGACAGGCTGAATTATCGTCATTCTTTTTCTCCAGCCTTGGTTTCACTCCACGAACCAATATCGGACGTTCCAGCCCTGGTTTCTCTCCACGAACCAATATCGGGCGGAGGCTTTCCTTTATGCCCCACAAATTATTAATACTCTTTCCGCATCCCGCACTATTTATTCTTTTTTAAATTGTAAAGCCGTAACGACAAGGGTTGCAGTGCGGGCAGTTCAACAGCAGCACTGCCAAGATAAAAATAAGCCGTTGCGGATACATCATCTGACCTGTAAAAATTTGCAAAGCCCTCAGGCAAAGAGGGATCTTTAAGATCAACCTTTTTCCCCCTTTCATACAAGGGCTGTAATTGCTTTTTGGTGTCATCTAATCCTACAGGAATAAGCGGTACTCCTTTACTTTGCAGCTCAGCAACCAATTCTTTCCTGTTTCCACCAATCTGTTGTAATGTAACCCTGCAACCTGATTTAAAAAAGATGGGATCAGGAATATGATACCGGTAGAAGGCCCAACCCATGCTGTCTTTATTCGCCAGCAGGCAACCGGCATAATCGTTGAAAAATTCTCCCTGCCCCCAGGCCGTACCAATATAATCTTCTGTACCGGTACCGGCCAATGTAGGAAAGGCTTGATCGCCATCCAGGTACATTTTTACTTCACCTTCCCCCCACCAGTAATTTTCATAAACAGGGTTGGAATTAACCCCGATGTTTACACCCAAAAATCTTCCTTTGCCTTTTATTGGCGGCAACAGTTCAAAGTCTTTCGCCAGTTCTGTAGCGGTGTCCCGATGCCAGTATGCATGGAAATACAAATTATCTTCATTCCATTTTGCCAGTTCCTGGAAGTTGACGTCATAAAAAATATGGCTAAGCCTTTTTTTGCTTTCATTAGTGATCTGAATGCGGGCTGCTTTTTTAAATGGCATCGGAATATAGCATATAAAAGACCTGCCTTCCGGGTTTGCAAACAAAGCATTATGAAAGCTTGCGGTTTTACCAAGCCCCATACCAAAGAAATCACCAAACGGAACAGATACGGCAGGTTTGGCAGCATCATCCCAGAACATTTCAATTTTCAAAGAGCGTAGCATTTCCGGGGAACGGTCAATAATAGTAATCCACATTCTGTTTATGATTCCCTGAGTTTTTACATTCAGAAGCAGTTTTGTTTCACCAGGGTTCAATCCATCTGACGGATGGCCCTTTGCCCCGTTGTTTTCCATTGCGGCCCTACCCTTTTCTGCAGTCATATTTTCAAAACTACTCCAGCGGGGGCTGCTGTTTCTATCAAACTCATACAGGTTTTTACCCGTTGATACTTGCGAAAATGCTTCCGGAGGCAAAAGAAAACAAAAAATTGTAATGGTTAAAAATTTATGCATAATAATGGATGTTTAAAATTATGATTAATCAGTTTCTGACGGATCATCTCTGCATGTACAGAGTCCCCTGTTGGAGGAATAATCACGTAGTCAGAAAGGGATGCAATGTTGCTCATTATTGTTCTTCAATTGAGTTCAAAAGATATCGTATTGCTGTTCGTGAAGACACGAACCGCGGCGAAAAAAGATTATCAAATTGCTGTTCGTGGAGACACCATAGCCGTCAACTTATGTTTTTGGTAGAGCCGTAGGCTCG
>JBDTWP010000190.1:0-12218 GCA_040006615.1 Ferruginibacter sp. | reverse complement strand
CTTTAGAGCCTTAGGCTCGACAAATATTATAACAACGGATTTTAATCCGTTGATAGACTAACCATTGAATTGAGAGCCATAGGTTCGGCCCATATAAAGGTTAATCAAAAATGCGCCGTGCCTACAGCACTCTTCTATTGGATGTTGTAACAACGGATTAAAATCCGTTGCTACAAAATGAACCGAGCCTACGGCTCTACCAAAAACATAAGTTGACGGCTACGGTGGAGCGAAACCAAGGCTTAAAATGTCACCCTTCCGGGGTTTGTCGTTCCTCCTAATTGATTTTCTTTACTATATTAATGTCAACTTTCGGGGGGTTCTTATAAATACTTTCAATAGATGCTGCGACCGGATGACCGGCAGTAAAAGTAAAATTCAGCAGTTTGGCAAATGTGGCAGCCAGTTGCTTTTGATACAACAGGCCCGGGGTTTTTATTTCTCCCAAAGGTGAAGTATCCGGCCCGATAGCGGCTATCCATATTTGTCCTGCAACTTCTATTTTAGCATCATGGTGATGCCAGTCATCTTTTATTTTATCGCCTCTTCCATGGTCACAGGTCACTATCAATGTTGTCTTATTCTTATAAATTGGTGAAGATTGAATGTAGGTCCAAAGGTCCGCTATCATTGCGTCTTCCGCATAAGCGCTTTTTAAATACTGGTCATATTCACCCTCAAGTTCAAAATCATCCGTTTCATCAAAAGCAACCTTTTGTACTCAATAATATCATTACAAAATAAACATGCTTCATACATTACGTATGTATTTTAGAGTTACAAATTGTACCCAACGCCAGTATAGAAGCTTCTGCCGGTGGATGGAATAATACCCGGCCCCGGGTACTCATCTGTACGTTGTGTAAAATATCTTTTATCAGCCAGGTTATTGATGCCCGCCTTAAATTTTAGTTTCTTGAAGCGCATTAAAACCGACCAGTCGACAACACTATAGCCAGGTATGCGTCCAACAATTGGATTGCTACTTCTTTCGGTATTGGCCGCATCGCCGTATGCTTTTGACTGATGTGAAAACTGAAGAGATGTTGTGAACCGGTTTTTTGTGTAAGTTATGCCAATGCGATTGATGACTTCAGGGGCATATTCTACCTGGTTGCCCTTGTAGGCGCCTTTTACGTACCGGGCCCTGGTATAGGCGAAAGAATTGTAAACACCGAGGTCGCCAATGGTTTTATTGACCTGCAGGGCACGGGTAATGTTTAATTCTACATAACTTTCAATTCCCCTGTGAATGCTTTTATCAACATTGGTGCGCAAAGTATATTCAACGCCGGTTTCATCTTTTTTATTAATAAGGCCAATGCGGTTGTTATAACTCAAACAGAAAAGGCTGATATCATAATTAAAAAAGTTTTGAATATTGCCCCTGATACCCAAATCTGCATTCCACCCGTTAGGGTCCTTCATGTTGGGGTCAACTTTGGATACGGTACCCAATGGTAATAGCTGGGCATAGTCGACCGGTTGATATGCCTGTGAAATATTGCCATAGAGGCCCAGCGCTTTGCCATTTTTATATTGCAATCCAATGCCAGTCAATACGAAGCTTCGTGTTCTTTCTTTTTCCTGTTCTTTCTCAATTCCATTCACTTCATATTCTGCTTCTGCTTCAGATTCCAATGATTCAAACCGGATACCTGGCGTAATGGAAAAATATTCATTTACCTGTATACAATCTTCGATAAAGGCGGCAATATTGGTAGTCGTAAAATGGTAATTTTCTTCATACTCACCAGTAACAGACAGGTCGAAATTACCAGCATTGGTGCCAGGGGCTTCTTCTTTTCTATCGAACCCGGCGATGGAAAAACGAATACCGGTTGCCAGTGTACTTTTAATTTTTCCCAGATTATAATTGTGCAATAACCTTAGTTCCGTAGCCCAACTTTTCATCAATTCCCTGTCTACCTCCCGGGCAGCGTATTGGCCAGTTACGGGATCCATGAGGTCTTGTTCACCAGGCAGTTTATTAAACCATACCAGGCTTCTTTCGCCCGTGAGAAATGTTGATTTGATATGCAGGGAAGTATTCTTATGAATGCTGTAATCCATTAAGGCGGTTACTACATTCCAAGGGCTTTTTAACCAGTTACGGGAACGTACAGACGCTTTGTTATCGGTGTCAAACTGGTCATCAGCCAGGCCGCCGGGCATCTTGATCTTATTACGCAACAAAGAATATTCAATACCAACAGATGTTTTTTGATTGGGCTGGTAAGAGATTTTCCCAAATCCTGTAAGCTGCTGTTGTTGTGAATTGGGCCGCCAGCCAGCTAATGCGCGGCAATTGATGAATGTGAACCAGGTCCATTTTTTGATCGAACCGCCTGCTTCATGATAGGTATTGAATAACCCATCACTGCCTGCTGTTTGCATAGTATTATATGTAAATGATTTAACCGGGTCAGCCTCTTTCAGCACATAATTTACCATGCCTCCCATCTGCGATCCAAATTGTATGGATGCAGCGCCTTTGACAAGTTCTACCCTTGCCACCGCTTCCATAGGTGGCAGGTAATAGGTTTCATTATAGCCATATACATCCGCTGCCACATTGTATCCATTCTGCCTTACATTCATTTCCAGCGACTGCACAGGGTTTAATCCGCGTAAGCCAATACCATTGGCTACAAATCCACCCGTTTCACTTTCCACTATGTATAATCCGGGTATCCTTCCCAGGATCTGCCGGGTATTGTTAATGGCTTTGTTGGCGTCTATACTATCCACCTCTATCACCTCTGTTTTTTTCCCCGCATAAATAACAGCCCCGTTTACTTCATTAAAATGCCCGGTACCATTCATAGTTTTAAAGCCAACCACTGATACTTCTTTGAGGGTAGTTACCAGGGGAGTATCCTTTATTTGTGCAATACAGGATATGGTGAGACCCAATAAAACAAACGCAATCAAAAAATATTTATGGCTGCAAGGATACATCTTACAAGGATTTAATGGTTACCTGCTTTATATTGAATGTAATGATTTTTACGCATGTCATCTTTATCATCCATGGCGGGACCCTGCATTATTTTCCTCCAGTCAATAGTACGGTTATATTTTTTCATGGCTTTCTCCACATCGAAAATGTGTTCATCGTGTCGCTCTAAAGTGTAGGGTGTGAAGTCTGGCATTGCAGTAAAAAAATCCTGCAATAAAGAAGCGGTAACATCATATTGATTTACATAAGGCACGCCTAATATGTTATAGATGCTTTTTAGTATCGATCCAAAATTAGCATGGGTGTGACTAACATAGCCCTTTTTGACATAGGGTCCGGCCATCATTAAAATGCTTCGGTGCGCATCGATATGGTCTACCCCACCCTGCGGGTCATCTTCCGTAATGATCACCAGCATATTTTTCCAGTACTTTGTACGGGAAAGGAAATGAAGTATCCTGCCGAGGGCCAGGTCGTTATCCGCCATA
Source organism: Ferruginibacter sp. (assembly GCA_040006615.1). Lineage (GTDB taxonomy): Bacteria > Bacteroidota > Bacteroidia > Chitinophagales > Chitinophagaceae > Ferruginibacter. Next base: position 8,768 of record JBDTWP010000190.1, on the reverse strand, counting down.
AAGGACTGGGGGAAAAAATAACCATCCTCCGGCCTTGAACGCGCTATATGATCATTGGGTACCTGCATTGTTATTAATGAGGGCATTTGCTGCCGGCCTTTGATCCATTTTTTTGTAAATTCCTCTTCAAACTGGTTCATCCGGAACTGATCAGGAATATTCATATTAAACCCCGCATAATTATAACTCGTCCTCGTAAACAATGCCTTTTGCATGGGAACCATAACAGCATGAGCCGCACCGGTTGCCGTATCCATCCATTCTTCCCGTGTATGGGCTGTTTCGTTGGCTTCACCGAAATTGTAAAAGTTTATTTTCTTTCTTTCAAGGGCTTCCCACAATCCACCTGTCTCCGCGTAGTCTTCCGGATCCATACTACCGGTGGAGCCCGGGAAACGTCGCCCTGGTGCTTTGGAAAAAATTTTCGCAGTTTTATCAACGCTTGAATTGGTTTCCACCCATTCATTAGGTATTACCCCCACCATCCAGTGGTGGCCATGAATGGAAGCATCGCTATCGCAATAAAAATTATCACTGAAAGAAAACTGTTTTGCTATTTTGTGATGATTGGGGGAAACTCTCGGGTTGGGATACTTAGCCCTCAAAGAATCAGCAACAGTGTACCCGCAGTTAACACCAAACCTTGCCAGGGTACTATCTCCTTTCGCATTTTCCAATTGCCCCAGCACTTCATCATAAGTCCTGTTTTCCTTAGTAATGTACACTATATATTTTATGGGGCTTTCATGTAAGCCTGGCAATGCGGGCAGGGGACTTATAAGATCATCAGTTATGGTACTACTGATAAAAGTATTGCTGATGGCCTGTTTGGTATATCCGGCCAACTCCCTGGCGGAGGGCATGTTTATTTTTTGAAAACTTCCCAATTGAATATCCCCTATGTAGGTTCCCTGGGGTGGCTCTACAAAACCTGAACCTCCATTGGGCCCTGCGCCCAAGCCCCTGCAGGAGATTGTATATATTTCTTTTTCGTCTACGGATAATTGAACCCTCGCGGGACCCCAGCCGGCAGGTATCAGCCCTTTGGTAGTCTTTGACGGTATATCAATTACCGCAATCGCATTAAAACCCAGTAGGGCTACATACAATGTTTTTTCGTCTTTGCTTAAGGTAATCCCAAAGGGCAACAGGCCACGGAATTTATCAATCCGTTTATCCACGCTTATTTGAATATGCCCACGTATCTTATGATATTTATAATCGATGACGGCAATATTATCATTTGTAGCATTGGTTACATACGCAAATCTTTTGCCCACAGCAATTGAATTCGGGCTTGCCCCGCCGATCACTTCAGCTTCCTCTATCATTTCCCCCAACTGGTGACCAGTTTTAAATTTGCCGATCACTTTATTGGACGCAAGATCAATCGTGAACACACTCATGGCTTCGGGAGAATGCGGGCTTCCAACTCCCGGTATTTTTTTACCTTCTACTACGGTACCGTCAATAGATTGCTTTGTATTATCGCCATAAGGATGATGGGAGATCATCATAGAATCGTAATTATTTTTATTCATGCCTTTCACTAACGGGTAGGAATACATCCCAACGTTGGCGACAAAGGCAGTCTTTTTATCAGGGCTTATTGCCAGGCCGAAAGGTTGACGGCCTGCAGGAATGGATGCGGTAATTTTTTTACCGGCAATATCGTATCGAACCAGGCGAAAATTGCCCCGGTCCAGGATCAGTAATTCATGCTGATCTTGATTCAATAACAGGTCGGAGGTAAAGCTGTCTTCAAAATCAATGCCCTTTAGTTTTCCATTCAGTGAAATAGAATCAATGCGCTCCAACTTTTCTATATCATATACGATCACCGCTCCGTTATCGCCCCCGCTTAAATAGACCGTTTTGGAATCCGGTCCGAAGGCAACGCCGAGAAAAGAGCCATTCGAAAAGGGGGAGGATGTCATTTTATTTGTTGTGGAATCAGGCTTAAAAGGGCCTCCAACAAGGGGTTCATGTACCAGTGGAGAATTAGGTTCATTATTATATCCGGGCACCCTTGTATCCTTTAAAGTAACCAGATCAATAATCGTGAAGACCCCATTGTGGAGTGTTACCGCTTTTTTACCATCGGGTGAGATAGCAAGGCCAAATGGATCGTTTGTAATGCGAATAAAATTGCCGGCCGGTGTAAGTAAGCGGCCGCTTGGTAAAACGGAAATTCCTTTTTCATTGATGCTGCAATATTGGCTGATTCCCGGAACCTGTAAAACAGTCACTTTTTTTTGTGCATGGGTAATGATGGTGATTATAGAAAAGAAAAGCAACAATACATATATTTTTTGCATGATCATTATATAAATTACTTAAAATAAGGCGAAACTTACAAAAGTTTCGCCTTATTCTAAAAATAATCATTTAAACTTTACTTATTGAATAATCCACATTTTTGCATTGATATTATCATTACCGGCATACTGCCTTTGTACCGCTTCTTCATTATTTGCCGCATTTGTAGATAACTCGCCCGAAGGGTATTGATACCGTAAGGGGATAACGCCACTGTTACCAATACCGGGGCCGGTCAGAAATACCGGTACACCTGTTCTACGCCACTGGTAATAGCCCTGGAAACCTGAATTACGGGCAAGGGAAAGATATTTTTGAGTGAGCACCTGGTTTAATCCAGTTGCATTGTTGCCGGCATATTTTACGGCTGGCTGATTAAAGTAAGTGTCGTAGCTGAAATTAACGGTATAATCCACATAGATACCTGGTGCCGTAGTTTTTAAAAAACTTACCGTATTGGGGCCATCAACAACACCGTAGAAATTAAACATCGCTTTAATGCCTTTTTGATACCAGTCTTCTGCATTACCAGTTACCCATCCGCGGTTAATGGCTTCCGCAATGTTCAGGCACATCTCCGGGAAGCCAATTATAAAAGTATTCTCCCCTGTCAATCCATCATAATATCGTTTGCGGCCAATGGGCGAATATAACCCTGCTGTTACCTTGCCACCCATTGTACTTACATCTTCTCCATTGCTGGCACCAACAAAGGACCTGAAATCGGTATCCGGGAAACCTAATCCACGTGCGGGGTCTGCTACCTTCATTGCACGCAGGTCATTAAGTCCTGATAAAGTATTTAACCAGGTAGCTGCCACACATAACCTGAGCGCATCAAAACCAAAGTTTTCTTTATTATTCGGATACTTATTGTATGCTGCATTATAAGCATACTCCAGGTTGTCCGACATATCCACCATTACCGGGTATTTGGTTGGGTTGCCAATTACTTCACTAAACTTTTGCTTTATATTCAGATCGGCATCGCCTTCTTTTTTACTAAGGTTAATTAATACACGGAGCTTAAATGTATTCACTACTTTTTGCCATTGCCTTAATGCATCCAAAGCAAGTTTGGGGTTACTGATTCTTTCCTGGAAATAAAAATCACCCAGTAAAGAAGTATTTGAGGAACTAATCAGTGTTGCCATTTGCGTATTGGCATCTTCCAGTAATTGCAGCGACTGTTTAAAAATATCCTTTTGCGTATCATATTTCGGAGTTAGGTTATCAAGTCCCTTCAATGCTTCCGTCATTGGCAAATCTCCCACCTTCAAACTCATGTTTATAAAAAAGTAGGCTTTGAAGAATTTTGCCAAAGCGCTGTAGGGATTATCATCTGTTCCTGAAGCCTTTTTTGCCTCATTTTCCATCGCCACTACGTTGCGCAAAGTGCCATAGTCAAGACCGGCAGCGCCTGTCCAATATTCATTGGTTCCATAATATGTATAGGAAGACAAGGTGTACTGGCAAAATTTGTCAGCATCTCCGCCGGGAAAAGTGACCAGGTCATTCTCCACCTGGCGCAAAAGCAGATAGGCAGGTACACTAGTTGGCTGATTGTTATTTGCCGTGTATTCATCATACTTCTTGTTACAACTGCCTGCCAGCAATGCAAAGGCAAGAATGATTGTAATTCTATAGCTATATTTTTTCATTTGATTATTTTATAAGTTCAATAAATTAAATTAATTGTGTGCAGGTTATCAGAAAACAACATTCACATTAACTCCATAGCTGCGGGTAGTAGGTGTTTGTAAGTTTGGCTCACGGCTATTACTATTATAAATATTTCTTCCCGAATACTGGTCTACGTCAATATCATGAAAACGGGAGGGGAAGAAATACAACAGGTTGCGGCCTACCAATGAAACATCTATTTTGGTAATGAAAGAGTTGGTTCCTAAAAATTTAACCGGAACAGCATAGGTGATAACAACTTCTCTCAGTTTGGCATAGGTTTTCGCAACAGAAGTGTGTTCAAAATTATTAAAAAAGCTACTTACATAGTCCTGGATGTATTTAGCCTTCGAGGCGTTGGGCATAAAAGACAAATCTTTATAATTTGTAATCACACCAGTAACCGGATCGTATTGAATGGTAGCACCATTGGCTATTTGCACGCCTTCACCAATATAAGATCCTGCAAAGCCGGGGTCAGTATAATGATGAAACTCATAGTCTCTTGCTTCGCCAACTTTACCCTGTACGGTTTCAATATTACTCCCACCCTCTGTTGATTTTCTTAAGACATAATCCTGTACAATACCACCCACCTTACCATCAAACTGGAAGGATAAGCTAAATGTTTTATAACTGATTTTGTTATTAATGGCCCAGCTCCAGTCAACATCTCCATTACCTACATACTGATCTTTAGGAAGATAGACAGCATAACCTGCGCTATTATTAATTACCTGTCCATCGGGAGTTTTAGCGGTTAACTTTGCAAACAATTTATCCACTCTATCCCCCTGGTGGTACTGGTAACTTTCAAAATTTGCCGGAAGTTCCTTATACACTTCCTTGTAAGTAGACCAGTTCACCAATACATCCCACCTTAATCCCTCTTGATTTTGAATGGGTGTGCCACTCAGGGAAAGTTCAACTCCGGAGAGTTTCGTTTTAATGGCGTTGGAACTGAATCCGGTGAGCCCGGTTGTTTGCGACAAAGGAATATTTACAATATTAGGTCCGATAACATTATTATAGTAAGTAGCACTAAAAGCGAGCCTATTTTTAATAAAACGAAAATCCATTCCGTATTCATTACTGGTGGTGCTGGATGATTTGGCATTTGGGTCAACCTTATTACCCGGTGCATAGGCACCTGTCTGATTATTATATACTGTACCAATTGAATAAGCAGGATCATTAAAAAAGTAGGTAGGACCACCATAGGTAGTTGTATAAGGCGCTCCGTAACCAATTGGATAGGCTGCAGGTCCGATATATTGTGTGGTGGCCGGCGCTTTAGCGGTAGCATAACTGGCCCTTATTTTTAAGAAGCTGATAAATTTTGGCAAATTTACATAATCAGAAATAACAGAGGCTGCTGAAACAGAAGGATAGAAATACGAATTATTGTCCCGACGCAGGCTTGAACTTTTATCTACCCTGCCGGTTGTACTTACTGAAAGATAATTTTTATATTCAATATCTGCTGAATAGTATGCACTCAATACAATCATATCCGCACGGTAACTGAATGCTTTTGCCGGGTTTAATGTGTTTGAGAAATTATATAAGCCTGGTACATTCAGGTAATCGGTGGTAACAAAACTCGAATTGTATTTAAAATTACGGGCATTGGCTCCTGCCAGTGCATTCAGCATAAATCCTCCGCCTAACTGGCCGTTGTATTTTACGAGCGCTTCAATATTGTTATCAAATAAGGAACGCCTGTCTTCCCGGTAGTCGCCACGATTTTGTTCACGTCCATAAGGGTGTGCTGAATAAGGCATTTTTTCATCGCGTAATACATCGTTGGTACTTACATTGGCACGGAGAATTGCGTCAATATGCGCATTGGCTTTATAAGTTAGTGCAATGTTGCCGGATACGTCTGTTTTATAGTGGCCGCGTAGCCATTCATAACTCATAAACCAGGGATTGTGGTAACGCTGGTATTCCGCGAAATTAGACTGAACACCTTCCTTACCCGGTTGCCAGTAGTTCCTGATATTGGGATCTGTTACACTCCAGTCTGCACCTGTCCAGATAGTCATGTTGTAAATAATGCTATTGGGGCCATATTGAACATCCGGGATATTCGGCGTAAACTGGCGGTTATAATTTAAGCTACCTTCTATCTTTAGTTTACTGCTCAGATCGTAACTGGCATTTACATTGAAATTGACAATATTCAATTTGGTATTTGGAACAATCCCTTTCTGGTAACTATCAGTCAAAGACATCCTGATATTGGACCGGTCGCTGGCTGCAGAGAAACTAAGGCTGTTGGTGGTAAGCGAACCTGCCTGGATAAAGTTTTTAAGGTTGTCTTTGCCGCGGGCTAAATAAGGCGTTCCTTTTCTAAGGCCAGTAACAGGATCGATCGGGCTATCATACTGAGGTAATAATTGTCCTTCAAATTTCGGGCCCCATACATCATAGTCTCCATCAGCAATACCACCTCCTTTTCCATCTACAAATGAATACTGGGAATAATCGCCACCTCCATACAGGGCCTGTGATTTGGGAAGAGCAATAAACCCTTTATCCATCTGTACACTTGAGTTAAATTCTATAGTATATCCTTTACTATTTCTTTTGGCTTTTTTTGTTGTAATTAATATAGCCCCGTTTTGCGCACGGCTGCCATATAGCGCAGTGGCCGCCAATCCTTTCAATACCGTATAAGTTTCAATATCATCCGGGCTAATATTCCAGGTATCAGAACTAATGGGCATACCGTCCACTACATACAATGAAATATTACCGCCACGCAATGATACCGAAGGTGCCGCCAGCATTTCCCTCGAAATAGCCACATCCAAACCGGCTACCTTACCAACCAACCCGTTGATGGGATTAGCTTCCCTTGCTTTTAACAGGTCGGCTCCTTTAACTTCCTGCACTGCATAACCCAGTCGTTTTACATCTTTCCGCACACCCAGCGCGGTTACTACTACATCACTTAATTGCTTACTGTCTTCAATCAGCCGGATGGTTAAGAAATTATCAGTAGCGGAAACGACCTGGTTTCCATAGCCAATAAAACTGATCAATAGTTTTTCACCTTTAGGTACCGATAATGAAAATTCCCCCTCGTTATTGGAGGAGGTCCCATTTTTTGAATTCTTTACGGGAAGAATGTTTGCACTTTCAATAGGATTACCGGTTAAAGCATCGGTGATCTTTCCTTTTACCGTAATAATTTGTGCATTTAAGAAGAAGGGGAGGTAAATTATTGCAAAAGCAAATAATTGCCTTGTTAGTCTGGTTGTAGTTTGGTTCATAAACAATTTTTGTTAATTTAACTACAAACCTAAAAACGCAATTTTAACAAATTGTTGATCAAAAGTTAAGTTAAAGTAAACTTAACGTTACCAAATCGGGCAATTGTTTAAGGAAGGTAAACTTTGAGGAATTATTGTTAAAATGAAGGCAGGGTTATTTTGGCGTATTAAATATATATATAAAACAAGCAGTTGCGTGTCAGATTCGCGGGGTGCATTCCAAATTCATCCTGGTCGGTTGCTCAACAAAAGCAGTATACACCGCTGGAGGAAACTTAGTCATTTTGGCTTTAGCAAAACCAACTAAGAAATGCTTAAATTCAATTCGGCTAAAGCCGTCGTTTATCGCATTTTGCATTATCCCACAGGCTAAAGACTGTGGCAATTCAATTCCAACCTGACTCAAGGATTTTGCCTACAATTCTTTATAGCCATAGGCTCGACAAATATTATAACAACGGATTTTAATCCATTGCCAGACTAACCATTTAATTGAGAGCCATAGGCCCGGTCCATATAAAGGTTAATCAAAAATGCGCCGTGCCTACAGCACTCATCTATTCGATGTTGTAACAACGGATTAAAATCCGTTGCTACAACATAAACCGAGCCTACGGCTCTACCAAATACATAAGTTGACGTCTATAGTTGGGGCGCGACCGAGGATTGGAAACAATCAGTTGCGCGTCAGATTCGCCGGGTGCATTCCAAATTCATCCTGCTCCGGTGGCGCAACAAAAGCAGTATACACCGTTGGAGGAAACTTAGTCATTTTGGTTTTAGCCAAACCAACTAAGAAATGCTTAAATTCAATTCGGCTAAAGCCGTCGTTTATCGCATTTTGCATTATCCCACAGGCTAAAGACTGTGGCAATTCAATTCCAACCTGACTCAAGGATTTTGCCTACAATTCTTTATAGCCATAGGCTCGACAAATATTATAACAACGGATTTTAATCCATTGCCAGACTAACCATTTAATTGAGAGCCATAGGCCCGGCCCATATAAAGGTTAATCAAAAATGCGCCGCGCCTACAGCACTCATCTATTGGATGTTGTAACAACGGATTAAAATCCGTAGCTACAACATAAACCGAGCCTACGGCTCTACCAAATACATAAGTTGACGGCTATAGTTAGGGCGCGACCGAGGATTGGAAACAATCAGTTGCGCGTCAGATTTGCCAGGTGCATTCCAAATTCATCCTGGTCCGGTTGCGCAACAAAAGCAGCATACACCGCTGGAGGAAACTTATTTATTTTGGCTTTAGCCAAACCAACTAAGAAATGCTTAAATTCAATTCGGCTAAAGCCGTCGTTTATCGCATTTTACATTATCCCACAGGCTAAAGACTGTGGCAATTCAATTCCAACCTCACTTAAGGATTTTGCCTACAATTCTTTATAGCCGTAGACTCGACAAATATTATATATATAGCGTCTTAAATAATGCAGCATAATTTCCTTAATGTTTCATTTGGCTC